>JAZLGV010000124.1:0-13364 GCA_045616505.1 Candidatus Gastranaerophilaceae bacterium
CGGCGCACAAGAAGGCTTGCTAGACTTACCAAAACTTGAAGAAATAAATGCCAAAAACACAGAATACAAAGCAATTATTGTGGAATAGAAATTAAGCTAACGGAAACATCTCATCAATATTGTGTTTTGCTTTTTGCAAAATGCTTTCTGTGTCTGCGCCAAAAATATCTAAGCCTTCGGCTTTTACGCAATAAACATTTTCTATTCCATAAAAAGTTTTAGCCAATGTTTTTATATAACCAAACCCGTATTCATCATTTGAGATAAAACCACCTGCAGTAGTAACATAAATCAAATTTTTCGCATTACAAAGCCCTTGAGGAATACCCTCTTTTGAATAAGAAAAAGTTAAACCATTTACATTTATATTTTCAATAAAACATTTTAAACTCGCTGGAAAAGAAAAATCCCAAAATGGAGCTGATATAACTATTACATCTGCTTGCTTAAACAATTTTGCGTTATCAAACATAGCATCATCAAAATTGTCTTTTGCAATCAATTCATCACGTTTCATCAACATTTTATCTGTCAAAGGAGCGATATTTGCTTGCTCAAGATTTATTTCTACAACTTGACCATTTAATTTTTGCAAAACATAATCTGCCAATTTTTTTGTTCTTGATAATTCTCTAACGCAAGAATTTATATGTAAAATATTCATATCAACCTCTTTTCACAAAATATTTTAGCAAATTAAAAAAAAAGAACTATACACATTTAGATGAAATTAAATCTTCACATGCTACAATTTTAAAAAAGGAGCAAACTTGTATGAGAAAACTAATTTTAGCCACAATTCTTGCAACAATATTTTCAACAGGAATATCATTTGCTGAAAAATACACAATAAACACTTCAGGAACAGTAAAAACAAATGGACAAGTTGTTGCAACGCCTAAACAACAAACAGTAAACCCATACAATGTTTATACTCCTTCAACTTATAATGCAAATACTCAAGTTGCCCAAGCAGATGTACCTATAATCAACCTTGTTATGGACTATTCAGGCAGCATGGTAAACTGGATTGAAAGAGCAAAAGCTGTTATGAGCTACATAATTTCAAAAATTCCTGCATCTACACAAGTTGGACTAAGAGTTTTTGGACAAGATAAATATTCATCAAATGCTCAAAATTTAGCAGGAACAGTAAAAAAAATCACAAAAGAAAACAACGGATATAAAGTTGTCACATCTTGTAACCCTGCAGGAACTGGAAAAGGTGCATGTTCAGCGACACAACAAGTTGCAAAAATAACAAGAGCAAATGCAAATTTACTTATATCGGGAATGAACTCTGCAAGAATAGGAAGTTCAACACCAATGGTATTAGGTTTGGATAGAGCAATTTATCAAGATTTAGCAGGTTTTGACACTACAACAACTAAAAAAATAATACTAATAACAGATGGTGGCGAAAACTGTGGCGGCGACCCTTGTGCATTTGCAAGAGATTTAGTAGCAAAAAGAACTGATGTTCATATAGACGTAATATTAGTTGGTTCTGGAAGTGCAAATTTAGCTTGTCTTACAAACACAACTGGCGGAACGCTTTACAACATAAATAATTTATCTAGCCTACAAACAGTATTAACAAAATCTATGACAACAAAACCAAAAGAAATTGGAAACACTCCAAGTAATTCAAATTCAACACCAACAAATTATGAATATTACAAAGACTAATTTAACGATATTTCAAAATTGTCATTGTAGAATTTAACTACAAATTTTAAATATTCACCTTTATAAGCTGTAGGCGGAGCTTTATAAGTTGGAACTGACAAAATTGCACGATAAACTTCATCATTCAACATACCATTACTAGATTGAACAGTAAATTTTCTATTAGTTAATTCACCCGTTGATGAAATTTTAAAAACAACTGTGCATGTTCCATCACCCAAAACATTTGCAAAATTTATTCTTGATGCGATTTTTTTACTCAATGCAAATTTATAATTAGCCAATTCTTGAGGATTAGCTTTTTGCACTTGTTTATTTTGCGTTTTTACTTGTGAAGGTTTTACCGTTTGTTGAGGTGCAGAAGATACAACAGGTTTGGTTTGTGTTTTGGTTTGTGTATTTACCTGTGGTTTTGTTTGAACTTGAACCTTTTGTTGTTGTTTTACCGGCACTTGCTGTTTTACAACTTCGTTTTTCTTTTGAACAGGAGTAGTTTTTTCAACTATTGGTTGTTCTACAACTTGCTGAACAGGAGCTTGAACTGGAGCTTCTTGTTTAACAACTTGAACTTCTTTATTTACGGTAGAATCCCAAATTTTATCAATCGATGGAATTGCAACATTTTTTTCTATATTCTCACTTTTTACCCCTTCAGTTACAGCATCTGAATCTTTCCCAGACCACGCAAAAAATATTACATACAAAGAAAGTAAAATACACATAACAAAAATCACTAAAGAAGGGATATCTACTGGAGTATCAATATCTTTTTTTGACTTTACAGAACTTTCTGTTTTTTCAACCTTTTCAGATTTTACAACATTTTTTTCTTCATTTTTTATTGGCTCTTCTACTTTTTCAACGTTTAAAACTTCTTCAAATGTATCATTTCCACAGTCGCAATAATCAGGCTTTGTTTCAAATTCTTGTCCACATTCACAACACTTAAACATCTAATCCTCACTTTGTTACTGTTTCTACATCATTGTAGTCATTTGGAGTGCTAAATTTCGCTCTTTCAGAAATTTTAAAACCACCATCAACATTAGTTATAACACGATTGGAAGATTTTGGGAAATCAAGAATTGAATGACCTTGAAAACTTCTTATGACAGGTGCGATACATTGAATAGCATGCGGAGTGTAAGCAGGATTTAAAGACCAAGTTTTTACATTAGAAACTTTCCCATACTTATCAACTGTAAATGTAAACTTGAAAACAGTACCATAAGGAACGTTTACAATTTTTGCATCCTTCATAATTTGATTTTGAATATTTGAACGCCATAAATTCCAATCAATTTGTTCTTGTCTTGACATCGGAATTTGTTCAACAGTTTTTGTTTGTTTTACAACAACTGGTTTTTGCGAAACAACTTTTACCTCTTGCGGCTTAGAAACAGATTTTGTTTGAACTTTTACTTGTTGAGTTTTTTCAATCGGAGCAGACATTGTTTTCACATTTTTTTCAACATTTGTTTTTACTGGATATTGAACTGTATGAGGTTTTACAGACTCTATTTTTTTCTCTGCTACAACTTGAGTTTGGACATTATTTTCAACAACTGGAATAGAATCTTGCTCAACTTGCTCTATTTTATAATCAGACTCTATAAGCAAAACAGAATTGTGCATTTGCGGTTTTATTCCACAAATACACAATGTTGATATTACAACTAATCCTAATATTAAATTTAAAAATAAATTATAACCCATTATTAATCAATTTTTTCTAATAATTCTTCGCATGCAAAATTTTCAAATTTTGTTGCGCTTAACATATAAGTTTCTGCAATCAAAATAGCAGTTGGAACAAGAGCGGCTAAAATACTCAAAATAATTCCACCTAAATCGCCACCAATTTCTTGCATAAAATATGAAATGTTCATTGAAAATTCAATTACAATAATCATTATCGCAATAGTAAAAGATTGACGCATTTCTACATTCAATTTTCTTATACCCTCAAGTCCAAAAATTTCAACACCATGAACTAAATAATTGCTAAATCCATCAGTTTTCAAAACATTTGATGCTTGAATTTTTCTGTTGCAAGTAAATGCATTAACAAATGAGAAAAATGAAAATATTATCATTACAGTTGCTAACACCAAGAAAATAGGACTAAATCTCAAACCAGAAACTCTTATCCAACCAGCAGCTTCTGGAAAACACATTGCTAAAGTATTTGAAACACCATAAGCCAAAAAAGGAGCAGTCAAAATACCTAACATAATTTCACCAACTGTTTTTAATTGAATCATAAATAATTTATCTTTAATATTTCTGATTTTTGCAGGACTTAAATTATTTACAAATTTTTCTATCCAATTTTGGTATTCTTTAACTACACGTTCAAAATCTTCTCTATATTCAAGATTATCAAGACTTTGAGATAATTCAATATTACTAAATTTAAAATATCCACAAGCAACGGCTAAAGTTGCAGTTATCGCTGTAAAGAACAACGAAATTAAAACCGCAAAAACAGGAATTGTTTTTGGAGTCATATAGTACAAAACATTTATTATATATACAGCTACAAAAAATAGCACTGATACCATTATCATAAATCTTTCTGCTATAACAGAAATTGTAGTATCTAAGCCTGCTTTATTTTGCAAAAACAAGCACACACCTTGTTTTAAAACAGTACCAATACCAAAAATAATTACTGCAAATAAAATAATTAATTTCAAATTAGTAGGCATTTGAATTACACTCATTGATTCTGACAATGGCAAACCCATCAAATAATTTGAAACACCAAAAGAACAAATAAATGACGCAAACAACAACGCAAAATGCAATACAATTCCACCTTTTGAGTTCATAGAAACTTTATGTTTCAAATCATTTATCATACTTGAAACTTCTTTTATAATAGAAATTCTAGCTTGTTCTATTTCACCTTTTCTTTTTTCAATTTTCAATCTTGCAGCAGCATTAACTTCGCTACCATACAATTCTTTTATATCTTCTTCTGTAAGATTTTCTTCTTTTAATTCTACAGAGCGTGAATCACCAATTATTTTAATAGTGATAAATTCATCACTATCAGCAACCATAATCTTACAAATTTTATCTACATCTAATTTTGCAGGAAGTGGTTTTCCTTTAAACAAAAATTTTTCATTATTAAATTGGTTTAAAATAACACATTTATTTGATTTTGCATCATATTGAACAGTTAATAAATATTCAAAGCCTAAATCTAGTAAAAAATCAAAATCAGCCTTTGAACCTATATTAACCAATTCTTTATCGGTAAAAGTTTTTTCATAGTTTTTAGAACATATTGTAAATGCCATTTCTTTCTCCTATCTTTCGATTGCTTCTAAAAATTTTCTTTGAGCTTTTGTCGCATTTTGTTCTGTCGCAACAATAAGCTTCTTTTCTCCCAAAACAGGATTTAATTTCATTTTTACATAATCCAATTTTTCAGGATGCGCAAATACAAACATCATTGACAATTCTGGAATATATTTTTTTACGCTTTCAACATTCTTCGGCAAAACTTCCCAATTAACTTGTTTTGCGACATCACCTTCGTTAGCTAAATCACCTATAACCACAATAGATGGAATATACCCTTCTTTTTTCATTGTTAAACAATGCGCAAATGCTTTTTTCAAAGCAGCACCATAAGCTGTGCCGTAATCGTTTTTGTCATATTTAGTAAATGCTTTTACAGCCTTTGTTATCCCAGAAGAATCACTTGGTGTTCCTTCGTATATCAAATATGAATTTTGCGAAACTTTTAATATTTTTATTTCATCTTCTGGGTCTAAAATTGCACACAAAGATTTTAAATATTTAATCTGTTCTGGCAATGCTTTTTGATTTGAAGCAGAAGAATCTACTAAAAAAATTATTGCAGCTTTTTTAAATTCATCGGGTTTAAAATTTTTTAAAGACACATACAAAAATTTTCCAATAATGGAAATTGCAAGAATTATAATACCTAATATAACTAATCTTTTATTCATTTATAAACCTTAATTTCCGATAACTACACTCAATGGTTTTGTCAATTTTATCTCTAATTCAGTATAGATAGGAATTTCCGCATCGACACCTGCTTCTGCAACAGCAGTTATCAAACCAGCACCAGCACCTGTTGCTGCACCTATTGCGGAAGAACGACCATAATTTCTACTATCACTTGCACTCAAAGCCGCAAAAAGCAAACCAACTAACAAGCCTGTAACAGCACCTTTTACAACCGTAGATACTGAACTTCCAAATTTTCCATCGTTTGAAACATGAAAATCAATTTTTTCAGTAGAAATATTATAAGCTTTATTTTCAGGTGTTATCAGTTGATTAAAAACTATTGAAACAGAACCATTTTGAGAACCATAAGTCGCATGCTTTGCCTTTGACAAAGTACCAATTACAACACTTCCCTGAGGTGCAATCAAATGTCCGTTATATATCCAATCTTCTGTCAAAACAGCTTTTACTGCATCACCTACCATAGCATTGGCAGTATTTATCGGAGTTTGTAAATATGTTCTTATTTTTGAACCTTCTACAACCTTCTCAACATAACCTGTCAAATTTTGAGGTTGAGTTATTGCACTTTGAACAATGGTTTGAGATTGTTGTACGGACGGATTTTCAAAATTATAAACTTGTTTTTCTTGATTGAACAATACCTTTTGAGCTTGTGGCTTAAACAAATCTAAATATGTATCATTAAAAGATTGTTCATACACAATATTATTTGCTTTCATTACTTTCAAAATATTTTTATCTAGTTTGTTATTACCATTTGATTGAAAATAATAAAATACATTCACACCTGTTTTTTGCAAAATCACAATCGCATATTTTGAATTATCACTTGTCAAAAGTGCATAATAAGGGTCTTTTTTTTGCAAAGTATATTTTTCTGAAACACAAGCATTTTCAACAATACCTGTTAAAACACTTTTATCAGTATTTTTTACAAAATACAAATTTGAAACATCGGCAAAACAAGCATTTGTAGATAAAAAATAAAATAAAACTAAAATTAAAGATATAAATTTTTTCATTTATTTACCTGCTTCCACAAACTTTGTTGTCGTAACCTGTTTTGTAGTTTCTAAAGAACCATCATCTTTTATTTTTATAAAATAATTTATAACATTCACATTAAAAGGTTTATGCATAACAGGTTTTTTAAAAACTAGATAACCTGTTATCAACAATGCAATAACCAAAATTACAAAAATAAAACTACTTATAATATTATTTTTCATTAAATTACCTACCTAAAACAATTATAAACTTTAAATAGTCTATACTCACGTTTTACAAGCATTTTTTAACAATAATTAACGGTTTCAAGCATTAACAAGGCAAAAAAAAACTCCCAGATGGGAGTTAAAAATCGTTTTAGGAAGGGGTAGGTAATGGTAGTGTTAAGTAAGTAGATAGGAAATATCTAAAAAATCGTGTTTAAAATCTCTCTCGTATATATATAAAGTATATACTCATCGTCGAATTTCAGAAAACTCATTTTTTGTTACATAAGTTTACATAGTTATTTATATGCGAATAGTTATTATATCTAAAATTTTGCATACATTGGTTTGTTTTTTATCAAACTAAAGTATAAACTTTTCAAAAATCATCAAAGTTTTCATGTATTTTTGCCGATAATAATAACAAGTATAATTATTGTATTTTAGCAAGGGAAAGCGAAAATGAAAAATAACGAGTTAGAAGATGGAATTTCATTGTTTAGCCGCTCAGTCGATATGATGGAAGAAGACCCATTAGAAGAGATATTCGCTCTCAATCTTGGAGATTTCATTTCTGAACATTTAATTTCAGACGATTTAGCTGCAAAAATAGGAAAAAACGTTAAAAACAAAAACGAAGGTCTCAAAAATCAGTTAAAAGAACTTATTTCAATTTACTCTCTTGATAACACACTTTGCGTACTAGGTTTCAGCTCAAAAGAAGATTACATAATCTACAACTCTATTGCAAAAAACGTAGTACAAATGTTAGATATGGATGCTTGCCATATTTATTTAACAAGAGAATTTGCAAAAGGATTAGGCAAAAGTGACAAAGACCTCATCTTAGTTGGTTCATCAATTGATTTTGATGATGATATTTACGCACACGACATTGGATACAAAATTCAAGATAAATCTTTTGTTTCAGATTCATTCATTAAAAGAGAAACAATCGAAGCAAAAAATCCAAAATTATCTAACAAATTTGTACCTTGCGAAAAACTTAACGAAGACAAGGTAAAAATATTAACAGCAATTCCAATGCACAACAACGCAAATGCCGTAGGTGTAATTGTAATCGAAAGTTACGCAGATAAATTTTTCAAAGACGAATTTTTAAAACTTATTGAAGTAACTGCAACATTATTCTCTACATCTATGTCATTACAAAAACTTGTAGAAGAAGCATCTGGATTAATAGAAGAACCAGAAGTTTCAGCAAATGAACTTCAACACATGAGAGCTGAATTGACAGCATTAATTGGAGATTTGGGCGACCAACAACAATTATTCGTTAAAAATCTAGCTTCTGCGGTTGACGCTAAAGGTCAATACAAAATTTCACATTCTGAAAATACTGCAAATTTAGCACGTATGATTTGCAAAAAAATGGGCTTGAACGAAAAAACAACAGACTTAATATACTATGCAGGTTTGTTACAAAACATCGGAAAAATTACACTTCCAGAGTCAATCTTTACTCACAAAGGTCCATTAACATCTGAAGAATGGTCGCAACTACAAAACCACCCTAATGTTGGTATCAACTTATTGATGAACATTAATTTCTTATCAGAAGTTGTTCCATATATCCACTACCACAAAGAACGTTGGGATGGTCGTGGTGAACCTGAAGGCTTAAAAGGTTGTTCTATTCCACTAGGTTCAAGAATTATCGCAGTTGCAGATTCATTCTCTGCTATGACTGCTGATAGATCATACAGAAAAGCTCTTTTAAAAGAACAAGCACTTGAAGAAATCAAAAAAGAAGCAGAAACAAAATGGGACCCTGCGGTTGTTGCGGCATTAATCGAAGCCGTAGCAGATAATGATTAGAGTATATTTAATTTAAAAAGAAAAGGGCAAAGTTTAAAAAAACTTTGCCCTTCTCTTTTACAAATATACTTAATCTTCCAACGGGTTTACAACAATTCCTGATAATAATTTTGGATAAAAATATGTTGATTTTTGAGGCATTCTTTCACCTGCTTCAGATATTCGTTTTATATCTGCAATTTTTGGATAACTCATAATAAATGATGCTTCTGCCTTACCCAAATCTATCATATCAAAAGCTTCTTGTTCTTGTTTAATATACAAAATTCCATCTTGAGCCATTTGTTCTTGTTCTGTGTAGCCAAATTCTTTTGTAATCAGAACTTTATGCAACACAATCAAATCCAATGTTTTTAAAACTTCTGGAACTTTATATTCTTCCAAAATACTATCTACGTTTTCTCTCAATGTTAGCAAATAGAATTTATTCACATTTTTCATATACAAGCCCATTGAAATATGTTTTTTGCTTTCATCTTCGATGGCTTGCAAAAATTTAGCTTTCAATTTAGCTTTATTTTTTCCATCAAAAATATATTCTTTTACATCATAATATTTTTTTACTTTTTCAAGTAAATCATAAGGTTCAATACGTTTTGTGATAATTCTATGAGTAGGGAATATCAACAAATCATCTTCCATATTAGTAAAATAACTCATAACATATTTAGAAGGATGGTTTTCATCAGAAGAATTAACAAAATTTTTATAATTCATAGAAGTTTCATATCTGTGATGACCATCTGCAATCAAAAGAGTTTTGTCTTTCATTACATTTTCAATTAATTCAATAGTTTTTTCATCCTCTATTTTGTACACAATATTTTGGACACCTAAATCATCAACAACATCAATAAAAGGTTTTTGATTGTAATCAATAGCACGTTCAATTTGTTTTTTAGGGTCTGAATACACCATAAAGATTTGAGAGAAGAAAGCCTTACAATGTTTTACAAGGTTTAATCTATCCTCTTTTGGCCCACCCATTGTATATTCGTGAGGCAAAATATTTTTTGTAGAAAAATCTTCAATTCTATTTCGTGCAATAAAGCCTTTTCTTGTAATCTTTTTTCCGTTTTTTTCATATTTTTGCAACAAATACAAAATACAAGATTTTTCAAGTTTAACCATTGCGCCGTCATTCATAAATTTTTCGAAATCTTTTTGAGCTGAATTATAACAATTTTCATTGTCTGCTAAATCTTTTGAACCTTTCGCCAGAATTAAACGAACAATATTATAAAGACTTCTGTCATATAATTCATCTCTATAATCATCTGAAATAACGTCATAAGGCGGAGCAATCACGTCTTTCATATCAACTTTTTCTTGATTATAAACAATTGCATTTAACGGTTTAACTTCTACCATAAACTATTATCCCCTTTTTTATTTATTAAAAAATCACTACATAATTTTTGATATTGCAAATGTTGCAAGAGCAAAATAAACAGTTAAGCCCATAACATCAATAGTTGTTGCAATAACAGGACCTGATGCAACGGCAGGATCAATTTTCATACTTTTCAATGCAAACGGTGCTAATGTCCCAAGAATAGTTGCCATTGCCATATTAATCATCATTGACAACCCGACAACAACGCCTAAATACCAATTAGAACGCCAGCTCCAAGTAACACTTGCAACCAAAACACCGAATAACACACCAATCGCCAAACCAATTAAAGCTTCACGCATAATATGTTTAAATGCTGAATTTAAAGTTACTTGACCTGTTGAAAGACCACGAACCATAAGTGTGATACTTTGAGTACCAATATTTCCACCCAAACCGGCTAATAATGGCATAAAAATTGCGATTATTGGAATAGCATGAAGTGTTCCTTCATAATGATTACCAACTTGAACGGCAATAAATTCACCTATCAATGTAATAAATAACCAAGGAGTTCTTGCTCTTATTGCTTGTCTTATGCTACCTGTCAAGATTTCATCTTCATCAACTATGTCAGTCGAAATACCTGAAGATGTATAGATTTCTTCTGTTGTTTCTTCTTCAACAATGTCTTGAACGTCATCCCAAGTAATCATACCTTTTAAACGGTTATAATGATCAACAACAGGAAGTGCGTTATATTGGTATTTCATAAATACATCTGCTATATAATCTTGGAAATCATCAACATTAAGTCTTACGATATCTGTAATCATGATATCTTCAACTTTTTCATCAATCGGTGAAACCAATAATTTTCTCAACGAAATAACACCCAACAAATGACTTTGTTTATCTACGACATAAATATAATAAAGCTCTGTATTTTCTCTTTGTGCTTGTATTCTTATTGATGACAAAACTTCTTTTACAGTCATTTCATCATTTACAGTAATAACAACAGGGGTCATAATACCACCTGCAGTATCTTCGTTATATGTTAAAAGTTCTCTGACTTCTTCTGAAAACTTATGAGGTAATCTATCCAAATAAGTTTCAGATTCGTCATCTTCCATATCACCCAAAACGTCAGCAGCAGAGTCGTGAGGCAATTTTGAGATGATACGTGAAGCCAATTCTTCATCAACATCACCAAGAAGTTCTACTTGCAATTGCGGTGATAAATATTCAATCATATCAGCCGCTTTTTCTTCTTCGATATTTTCAAAGCATAATAATCTTTCTTCTGATTTTAATTCTTGAAAAATATCAGCCAAATCCGCAGAGTGAAATTCATTCATCAAATCTTGAAGTTGATGGATGTTTTCGTCATCGATTATTTCTCTTATTCTATCTACGGTATTTTCTATATTTAGCATAGCAGAAGCTCCATATAGCAACTTTCAAATGTATTATACATAAAAAATATAAACACACCAAGTGCGATATGATTTTTTTATAAAACTTTAGTTTTTCAAACTATAGATTTGGGAACTTCAAATAGAAAGTTGTTTCTTTCTCATCTGATGTCAAATATAAATCTATACCCATTTTTTCTGCCAATTTCTTAGAAATATTCAAGCCTAAACCTGAACCATATTTTGATTTTTTATCAGAAGCATCTGCTTGAGTAAATTTATCAAATATTTTACTTTGGAATTCTTTAGAAATTGGAGCTTCGTAGTTTGTAACACTCAAAATGACATGTTCATCTTCAACATAAGTTTTTACATCAACATTTGAACCTTCTTTTGAGAATTTCAAAGCATTTGAAATCAAGTTTGCAATAATTTGCATAACTCGACTTTCATCTGTTGTTACAACGATATTTGCTTTTTCTGTTTGTCTTAAACCTACACCATATTTATCTGCATAAGCTTTCATTTCTTCAAAAGAAGAAATAAGCATAACATCTAAATCTATATCGTTATATACAAATTCCATTTTTCCGGTTTCTAACTTATTCAAATCAAGAATATCATCAATTAATTTTTTCAATCTTACTGCATTCTTTTCAGCAAGTGTAACCAATTCAACAAGCTTTTCATTTGCGTCATTTAAGAACAATTTGATAACTAAATCTAAGCCACCAATAATCGAAGTTAACGGTGTACGAAGTTCATGACTTACGACAGAAATAAAGTCATTTTTTGCTTTTTCAACTTCATGTTCTTTTGTTATATCAAGATAAAAACCTGCAATAGCAGACACTTTACCAGAAAGCCCGATAATTGGAGTTCTAAAATTTTGAATATATTTTAGTTCTCCATCTACAATAATTTCTTCTTTTGTATAACTTGTCATTTTAGATTCAATTACATTCAGGTCTTCTTGTTTAATTTTTAAAGAATATTTTGATTCATAAAAATCTTCTATCTTTTTACCAACAATATCTTTTAAATCTCTTTTTACAAAATCTGCAAAAACTTTATTTGCAAAAATAACTCTTCCATCAGTTTTCTTATACCATGCTGGAAACGGAAGATTATTTAAAAGTTTTATTGCAGATACTCTAAACATTGAAATAACAGAGCCAACAAGAATAAAGAAAATAAACAAATTAACTAAAATAACCAACAAAATAGCGTTATTTACAATCTTGTCAACTTCATCTAAATATACACCTGTTGCAATAACCCATTGCCATTTTGGATAAGAAATTGCGGTTGAAATCTTATTAATATTGATTGGAGTTTTACCAGGCAAAATACGAGTAACTTTATAGAAATAATATTTTTCTTTTCCTTCTTTTGCCATATTTGTAATATCTACATAAAAATGTTTTCCATCTGGACCAATAACACCATCACAAGATTTTCCAACAGGTCTTTTAGGATTATATAACATCACGTTGTTATAATCGTTTATCCAGATATAATTCATACCACCTTGAGCAGTATAAGTATGTGCTTCAGCTAAAACTTCTTTTTGAGCTTCTTCAAGTGTTATTTCACCAGCTTCCACTTTTTTATCATAATAAGTAATAAAGTTATAAACATATTCTACAACTTGAGATATTTTAACTTTTTCTGCATTCATAACTGCATCTCTGATTTGTAAAACAGTTAGGATAGAAACAAAAACAGATAAACATAATGCAACAATAATTATTAATCTTCTTAATCCGATTTTATTATTTTTCATACAAATTCCTTAATAAATCACTATAAATCTAATTAGATTGATTGTAACATAACAAAATAAAA
>JAZLGV010000125.1:0-2306 GCA_045616505.1 Candidatus Gastranaerophilaceae bacterium
AATATTTATTTTTCAGAAAATTATGAATATCAAAAACAAATTATAAATATACATTTACTCACAATTTTTTTATTAGTAGGGAGAAGTTATGAAAAAGATAATTACAATGTTATTATTAATTTTGCTCACAACAAACACAACCGGAATATCTTATGCAGCACCTGTTGTACTTGGAGCAACAAAAACAGCTAAGCCAATCACATACAAACCAAATGCAAGAACTATCAACTATGCATTTGTATTTGATGGACCATCTACAAAAAACGCAGAAGTGCTAAAACAATTTAAGACTACAATTATTCAAACTACTGCACCTGATTATAAAGCTGGTTTTTCTGAAAAAAATATTTTTGTTGGAAACTGGACAGACGAAAGTGCAAAAAAAGTATCTGAACAAGCACTTAATTCTAACGCAACTATGGTTATTTCTTTAGGATATTTATCTTCAAAATACTTAAACACTAAACACAACAAAGGAAAATTTGTAGTAACAATAGACCAATACGGACTTAGAGATATTGGAGCTGATTTTTTCAACCCCGTTCAACAATCTGTAAAAGGAATACTATTTTTTAATCGTTTAGCACATTTTAAAAAAGTTGCTATCTTAATGAATAATAGTTTTTACAAAACCCAAAACAACTGGGACAATCAACTTAAACCAAAACTTAAAGACATTAATTTTGGAATACTACCAGTAGATAATAACAATATTCAAACTACACTAAACACTATTTCTGCAAAAGGATATGATGCGATAGTTTTAACACCATTATTTAATCTTTCAGCAGAAAAAAGAAAAGAACTTATAGATGGTATCAACGCAAAAAAAATTCTTTCATTCTCAACAACAGGTAAAGATGATGTAAAAGACGGAATTTTACTTGGTGCAGGAGCTTATGATTTAGATAGAAAAGTCGCTGAAGCAACATCATTTAATATAAAAGGTGTTCTTGACGGAAATAAACAAAACGCTAAAAAAATATATTTCTATGAAGATGAAATAGTCTTTTTAAACAAAGATACAGCAGATGCAATCGGTTATGACCCTCATTTAAGAATATTAAACAATGCAGAAGTTATTTCAAACAAACAACTTCCAAAATATTCACTAACTGATATATTCAACACACTTGATATTCAAAACCTTGATATTGAAAGAAAAAGTTTATTAGTTAAAGCCGCAAAAAGAGCTTCACTTGCTGCAATGCTAAAATACTTACCAACTTTTCAAATGACATTGGGTTATCAACAATACAACCACGATTATGCTGAATCTACAACACTTTTATACCCAGAAAAAACAGGTGTTTTCCAAATGGGATTAGAACAAATAATTTATTCACCTGCACTTGTTACAAATATTCTTGTTAAAAAGAAAAAAGTATCCTTCCAAAAAGAAGAAGCACGTCTTGCAGAACAAAATCTTGGTATTCAAGTCGCTCAGTTATATATCGATGAACTTATTTTAGAAAATTTAGTTGCAGTACAAAAAGAAGATGTTTTACATTCTCGTGAAAATCTAGCAATTGCAAGAGTTAGAGAAAAAATGGGAAAATGTGGACAAGAAGAAGCAATGCGTTGGGCAACCCAATTATATGAACAAGAACAACAATTTTTGGCAATGAAATCTGATTTAAAAAATGTCAGATTACACATAAACAAACTTCTAAATAAGCCTGAAATGGCAGAAAGATTTAGATTAGCAGAACTAAAAGCAACTGACCCTGCTTTTTATACAAGCGAAATTCATATTATAAATTATGTATCTACTCCAAGCAATATGGAAAAATTTATAAAAATGTTGGTTGAAGAAGCATACAAAACTTCTCCAGAACTTGCAAAATTAAAAGCTGCTCAAAAAATGAAACAATACGAAATGTCTATGTATTATCAAAAATTCTTCTTACCAGATGCAAAACTTGATTTGACATATACATCACTAATTAATAGAGAATTTACAGGTGAAACAAAACTTCCTGCTCAAAGTGTTTATGCAGCAAAAGCAAATGCTATGGCAAATGCAACAGGACATAGTAATTTAGCAACAAATGTTGCACCAACTATCGTTCCAAAACCAGAAGCAACAAACCTTTGTCTTGGAATTTGGGCAAAATGGAAACCAATTGAAGGTGGTACAAAAATAGCAGAAATTGCAAGAATTAAAGCAGAAATTGCAGAACTTAAAAAATACGAAGATGCTGCAAAACTTGAAATTGAAGATAATATTCGTTCCCACATAAATAACGCTATTGCAGGTTATTTTAGCATTGAAAAAGATTACAAAGGAATGTATGCGGCAAAAG
>JAZLGV010000126.1:0-2936 GCA_045616505.1 Candidatus Gastranaerophilaceae bacterium
ATCGTTTTGATATAAAATTTTCAGGGAAGGATGAAGAACTGCAGGTGAATTCTGCGTAAGTGTGACAAAATTTAAGTTGATACACACATCAATTTTCATTTGTATCATTATGCAGGAAATAATCCGGTTAGGTTTGTGGATCCGGATGGGAAAAAAGCCTTCCCTTTTATGAGCGGGATTCGTGGCTCCTATGATGCTGTTCCATTAGTGCATGAAGTTTCAACAGGCAATGATATCGCGGATAATATTATTGCTGGAGTTGCAAGTGTTTATAATACATTAGCAGCCGTTGTTAATGGTGCTACAAATTTAATTGGAGATATATTTTATTGGGCTGACCAAGGTTTAAATTGGTTAGATAATAACTGGGACTCTAATTGGACACTAACGGGTTATGGTATCAAAGCAGATTTAGATGCTTGGGCGTTTATCTCTGGTGCTAGTCCTCAACTGTTTGCGGAAGCAGGCCTTTCAATACAATGTACTGTTCAATACCTAGGGTTAGGAAAGATTCCTTTATTAAAAAATGGGGATACTGTATATCGAGTTTATGGTGGTGATTCAGCTCCGGATGGTGCATCATGGACAACAGTAAAACCATCACAAGTTAAAAACTTCAGAGATAAAGCCGGATTACCATCAGGTAAAGAGTCTGGTGTGATAAATTCAGGTAGATTTGTGATAACAGGAACAGTTACTGATAGTTCTAAATGTGTTAAATCTCGAAGAGCTTTACCCCTTGATGGTAATAAGGGCGGGTTAACTGAATATATTATCCCTAATCCATTTGAAAGTGGTGCTATAAAAGTTCAAAATGTGCAGGGGATAACCCCGGAATTATAGGAGATAAAAGATGGAATATTATTTATCATCATTGGAATCTTATAAGTTAAATTATGTAAGAAAATGTACTTTTGAAAAAGAAATCTATTTTAATACTGGTAAGAAAGCTATTATTGCAAAAGTAGATGAAATCATTCAATGGCAAGATGCATCTGGCTTTAAGTGTTCTGAGTATGTAATTATAACAAACAGATATGAAAACGATGATATATCAGATATCAGAGAGTTTCCTATGTTTGTATATGTCTGTGTTTTAAAAGAGAACACTTACTTTTCTGTAGATGAAATATGTAAAGAGGACTTATTAACCATAGGGTTAGGAGAATTGTATCGGACTAGAAAGGATGCTGAACAACATAAATTTGATTGAGGATAAAATTATAACAAAAAAATAATAAGGGTGAGATTATCTCAATACAATTCCCTAATATATATTAGCTGAATTTTATAACACCCAAATTGGGATTTGTATTGCTAATGCATAAAATGATATTAAACGATGCAGTTTTCGTTGATAACAGCATCGTTTTGATATAAAATTTTCAGGGAAGGATGAAGAACTGCAGATGAATTCTGCGTAAGTGAGACGAAATTTAAGTTGATAACCACATCAATTTTCATTTGTATCATTATGCAGGAAATAATCCGGTTAGGTTTGTGGACCCGGATGGAAGAGAAGTCGTTACTATTTCTGCTGGTGCAATTATTAGTGTGGCTTTGCTTGGTATTTGTGTCTTGACAGCAGCTTCAAATTTATCAAGTGACCCTGAGTTTCAGGAAGCATGTCGTCAAGCATCATATTCAATAAATAACGAAATACAAGACTTAAAACAGAATATACAAAGCAAATTTAATTCGATTGCAGTTTCTATAAGTCAACAAAAAATAAAGTCTGAAGTTGTTGCGAATAGTAAAGCACGAGGTACGAGCCCTAATCGGTTAGTTATTCAAGTTCAATGTTGTACGAAAGGAAGTAGCGGAAGACCTTTATCTACATCAGGTACAATATATGGTGATCCTAAAATAGGAGTTACAAAAACAGAAGGATTAGTTGCTTTATTGTTAGCTGTAGAAGGATTGAAAAAAGGAAATAAGTCAATGACTAAAGATCCAGATTTTTTAAAAGCAGTTGCCGAATTAGCAGCAGATATTGAAAAAGCTCCAGGTGTCCCAACTGGTAAAAATGTTTTGCAATCAACTTTTAAATATAAAGGACAAAGTTATAGAATTGATGTAGATTCTTATAATGATGCAGGTTGTTCAAGTCAAAATCTTGTTGTTCAATAAGGAAATAGTTATGTTAGAAGAAATTCAAAAATATTTATTAAAAGATACAAAAACTTTTAATAAAATATGTAATGATATATGGACAGTTGTTGAACTTAAGGAAAATGATAAATTAAATGATGTCGAATCAGATTTTTTATATGAAAGCTTAAAACAAAATATTTCAGAAGGAGGAAGGCTTGCAATTTTTTGTTTAGGTCTTCTTAGTAATATTTTAACTACTAATTTGCTAGATTTTCTTTTATATGAATTACAAAAAAATCTAACAAAATCCGAAGCAATTACAATAAAAATAATTCAGGTATTTGAAAATAATGGTATCACTGATTATTTAAGTATTTTTAATGATGAGAATAATTTGAAAATATCTAATGAATTAAGTAGTTTTATAAATGAACTTAAGAACTTTAATAAAGGTTTAATTCAGACTATTAAATGGCCTCAGATTTATTATACAGAGGAAATTGAAAAAATAGATATCTTTTGGAAAAAATGAAGCTTTTAATAAAAGATCAACCTCACAACAACAAGCCTTAACCCTCATTTGTAAACAAGTCTTTATCTTGCGAGTTTCGCTTAAGCTTAAATGACATAAGCAAACTTAGTTTTTTTATAAAATTATCTAATTGTTATTTTTATAAATACAAATTGGGATTTGTATTGGCAGAAGCAAAAACGATATTAAACGATGCAGTTTTAGTTGATATCTGCATCGTTTTGATATAAAATTTTCAGGGAAGGATGAAGAACTGCAGGTAAATTCTGCGTAAGTGAGACGAAATTTAAGTTGATACACACATCAATTT
>JAZLGV010000127.1:0-58802 GCA_045616505.1 Candidatus Gastranaerophilaceae bacterium
GATTATACAATAAACTACATTATATGGTGTAGTTTTAAAAAAACTTATTAAATCTTTAACTTTTTCAAGTCGTTATAAAACATGTGGAAAGTAGTAGTACAAGAGAATTTTGGTTATGGTACAAGCATTAGTTAATAAATCAAGAAATTTTGTTGAAATAGTTGAAGATTTGAAAAAATTTATATTTGAAAATGATTGTCCAGATTTATCTGTTGATCTTTCTCATATGAATTTAATTGATGCTAGTAAAGTTTCTGTTATGTGTTCTACTTATCACTGGGCAAAATATCCGAATGGCGTTTTAAAATTAAAAACAAGTGATTCTGTTGTTGAAGATATTATTAAGCCTTTAAATATTGGAAATGTTTCTGTTGTAACAGATTAATTTTATCTTTATAAAAATTTTATTTGACTTTAAATTTTGTATGCTAAAATAGTACAATAATTTTATTATGTTTTTAGTCAAATGAGGAATTAAATAATATGTGTGGAATTGTTGGATATATCGGCTCAAAGTCAGTAGTAGATATTTTAACAAGTGGTTTAAGAAAATTAGAATATCGTGGTTATGATTCATCTGGTATTGCGATTCATAGTGGTAAAGAAATAAAAGTTTATAAAGCTCAAGGCAAATTGCAAAATCTTGATGATTTGATGCAAAAACATGTTTCTGAAACCGCATCTTCAACTTTGGGTATCGGACATATTCGTTGGGCAACACATGGTGCTCCAACTACTGTAAATGCACATCCTCACACTTGTAACTGTGGAAAACTTGTTATTGTTCACAATGGTATTATTGAAAATTATAAAGAATTAAGAGCTGATTTAGAAAAAAAAGGTTGCAAATTCCGTTCTCAAACAGATACTGAAACCGTAGCTCATTTAGTTGCTTATCATTATGGTAAATTGCAAGATTTAACTGAAGCTGTAAGACAAGCTACAAAAGAAATCGATGGAGCTTATGCTTTGTGTATTATGCACCAAGATAATCCAAATGTGTTGGTTGCTACAAAAAGAAATGCTCCACTTCTAGTTGGTATTGGCGAAGGTGAATATTTTGTTGCATCAGACGTTCCTGCAATTATTGACCATACTAAAAAGGCAATGTATTTAAACGATAATGAAATCGTTACTTTAACTCGTGAAAGTATGGAACTTATTGACATTGATAATAATAAACTTTCTCAAAAAGTTGAAATGTTACCTTGGGAACCTGTTGCACTTAGCAAAATGGGCTTCAAACATTTCATGCTAAAAGAAATTCACGAACAACCCGATGTAATTAGAAATGTATTAAGTGGTAAATTGTTTAACACAGATGAGCCAATTAATTTAAGCGAAGTAAATCTTACAAAATCTGATTTGAAAAAATTAAATAGAATTCAAATTATTGCTTGTGGTACTTCTTTGCATGCTGCAATGGTTGGTAAATATTTGATTGAAGATTTTTGTGGTATTCCTGTTGATGTTGAAGCATCTAGTGAATATATTTATAGAAAAACTGTAACAGACGAGAAAACACTTGTTATAGGTGTTTCTCAATCAGGTGAAACGGCTGATACAATTACAGCTATTAAACAATCAAAAGAACGTGGTTCTCATATATTAATTATTACAAATAGACCAGATTCTACTATGGCAAGATTTGCTGATAGTTTAATACCTGTAAATGCTGGTATAGAAGTTTCAGTTGCAGCTACAAAATCTTATGTTGCTCAACTTATTTCATTTTACTTGCTTGCAATTTATATGGGTGAAGTTAAAGAAAGTATTACACAAGAATTTTCTAAGAATTTGAAAAAAGAATTAGTTATACTACCTCAAAAAATAGAACAAATTCTTGCACACAAAGAAATTATTCAAAGATGTGCAAAACATTATTCAAGATATAAAGATTTCATTTATATCGCAAGAGGTATAAACCTAGCTACTTCATTAGAAGGTGCTTTGAAATTAAAAGAAATTAGCTATATTAATGCAACTGGTTATGCTGCTGGGGAATTGAAGCATGGTCCTATTGCTATGCTTGATGAAACAATGCCAGTTCTTGCAATTTTAATGAAAGGTTCTGTTTATGAAAAAATTCTTTCAAACGCAGAAGAATCAAAAGCAAGAAATGCTAATTTGATTGCATTGACAGATTCAGATGATCCAAAACTTGATGATTTATTTGATTTTATTATTAGAATTCCTGAAGTTTCAGAAGTTCTTTCTCCAATAATTTCAGTAATTCCTCTACAATTAATGGCATATTATATTGCAGAATTCTTAGGAAAAGATGTTGACCAACCTAGAAACTTGGCAAAATCTGTAACTGTAGAGTAGTTTACGATGAAAATTTCTGTTGTTATTCCTACATATAATGAAATTGGAAATATAAGTAAGATTTTTTCGGTTTTATCTGATATTTTAAATAATTTGTGTATGAATGATTACGAAATTGTTTTTGTTGATGATGGTTCTACTGATTTATCTTTGACCGAGATAAAAAATCTTGCTCTGAAAAATAGTTCTTTGAAATATGTTGCTCTTTCAAGAAATTTCGGAAAAGATGCTGCAATCGCTGCAGGACTTGATGTTTCAAAAGGGGATTATGTCATTGTTGCTGATGTTGATATGCAAGATCCTTTGTATATGATTCCTGAAATGTATGGAATGATTGTTTCTTCTTGCTATGATTGTATTGGCGTGAGAAGAATATCAAGAAAAGGAGAGCCATTAGTTCGTTCTTATTTTGCAAGAATTTTTTATAAAATTGCTGAAAAGTTTTTTTCTGTTGATATTTTAGATGGTGTTCGTGATTTTAGAATTATGAACAGAAATATGGTTAATTCAATCTTAAAATTGAATGAAAAGAACAGATTTTCAAAAGGTATTTTTGCTTGGGTTGGGTTTAAAACAAAATATTTAGAGTACGAAAATATTAAAAGGTTGAATGGAGAAACCAAATGGTCTTTTATGTCTTTGCTTAAATATGGAATTGATGCGATTTGGGACTTCTCTTCTTTACCATTTTTATTTGTATCTTCATTAGGAATTATATTTTTCCTTTTGGCTTTTACTTTTTTGTTATTTATGTTGATTTATAATCATTACTTCGGACAAAAATTAATTTTTACATGTTTATTGTTATTGTTCTCTGCTTTTTTTGCTTCGGCTCAAATGTTTTGTTTTTCAATTGTGATAAAATATTTGTCAAAAACATATATTGAAGCAAAATCACGCCCTTTGTACGTTGTAAGAGAAAGAAATTAGTTTGGAGTTGTCAAAGTGAGAGGGCTTTTGGTTTCTAAAAAATATTTGATTTTTCCGTTGCTAATTTTTGTCTTGGTCGTTTTTGCAAGAGGCTTTTACGTTAAACAAAGACAAGGTATTCATATTGACGAACTTTTTACTTCTACTATTTCAAATTGTAGTGATTACGGATGGATAAATGCAGAAAGTGGTTTGATTTCTGGTTCGGGAGAATATATAAAAAATCTCTTTATTGATAAAAATAGTTCGTCTTTTTCTGATTTGAAGCAGGATTTGAAAGTTCTTCATAAAAATAATAATCGAGATTTAGCACATCCGAATATGTATTATGTCGGTTATCGTTTAATTTCGTATTTTTCCGATTGTATGGATATGAAAAATATTATAAAAACAGGTTTTATCTTAAATTTGTTTATTTTTATATTTGAATTTTTCTTTATGTATAAATTGTTGCAATTGCTTTTTGAAGATAAAAGTATAGTTAATTTAGGTCTTATTTCAGCCTTTTTAACTACGGCATCTATTTCTATCGGAATTTTTGTTCGTCCTTATGAATTGCAGACATTTGCTGTGATTTTTTTAGCATATTGTTTTGTTCGTTATCTGAAATTTACTTTGGAAAAAGAAATTATTTTTACTGTAAAAAATATTCTTGAATTGTCTTTGGTTTTTGCTATTTCTCTTTTAAGTGGATATTTTATTGCAATATATTTTGTGGCTTTGGGTTGTGTATTGTTATTTTTTACAATTCAGAAAAAAGTTTATAAAAATATAATGGCTTATATTGTGGCAATTTTATTTTCTTTAATTCTTGTTCTTGTATTTTATAATGGCTATTTTAATTTTGTCACTTCAGAAGAACGACTTTCAGAAATTGATAATTTGTTTGTAGGTAAAATGTTGCTATTAAATATATACGGTTCTTTTAGGGGTGGGGTTTTAACTCTTTTAAATTATGTATTTTATGTGCCAATCGTTATTGCTTTGTTTTATTGTAATAAATTTTATGATGTAGATAAAAAACTTTTTAGTTCTAAATATTTTATTATTCCAATTACTTTTTTTGTGATGTGTATAATTTTATTTATGTCGCCATATAAGATTTTGCGTTATATTGCTCCATTTTTACCTGTTTTGAGTATATTTATTCCGTATAGTGTTTCAAAACTTTATGGCAAAAAAAGATATTTTGTTATGTCTTTTGTGATTATTGTTTTGTTGATGAATTTATTTTGTGCTAAAAGTATTGAAAGTTATGAAACACAGATAAAATGTTTAGAAAAAGATAAATTCCCATTTGTTGCACATATAGAAAATTTGTATTTGCAATTTACGTCTAAAAATGAATTTGCAAAACATCCTGAAATTCCAATGGTGATTTATTCTCCAATGATTGAAGGAATAAATATTGTGTTTTATTTAAATGATAAACAACATTATGATATTTTGTATTTGGATGAGGATTATTCAATAATAAAAAGTTTGATGTTCAAATATGAACATTCGTATTTGGGGATTCCAAATAATATTTTTATAAAACTTCCTAAAAAAGAAAATGTTTTGAATAGTTATTCATATCAGCATTTGCATATTTTAGAATTAAATTTTTAAATTTTTTAAGACTTCAATAGAACGTGCAGAAAGAAGTTCGCCTTTTAATTTTTTGTTTTTACGTTCTTTTTTAGGTAATTCAATTTTATCAATAATTCCCCAGTTAGAATTTATTGGTTGAAATTTTTTGTGTGTTTCATTTGTTATGTAGCTTAGTAATGCTCCTAACATTGTTGTTGTAGGAAGTGTTATTAATGGTTCATTGTTCATATAATGTGCCATATTTATTCCTGCAAGCAATCCGTCTGCGATTGATTCGGTGTAACCTTCTGTACCTGTTATTTGTCCAGCAAAAAATAAATCTTTTCTGTTTTTTGTTTGTAATGTCGGATTTAAAATCATCGGGCTATTTATGAACGTGTTTCTGTGCATAACTCCGTATCTTACGATGTTTACGTTTTCAAGCGCAGGGATACTTTGCAAAAGTTCTTTTTGACAGTTCCATTTTAAATTTGTTTGGAAACCTACAAGGTTGTATAAAGTTTTTGCTGCGTTATCTTGTCTAAGTTGAACAACTGCATAATTTTCTTGCCCTGTTCTGTCATCTACAAGTCCAACTGGTTTCATTGGGCCAAATCTAAGAGCATCTATATCTCTTGACGCTAATACTTCTATTGGAAGACAAGATTCAAAGAACTTTGCATCTTTTTCAAATTCTTTTAATTCGATTTTTTCTGCATTGATTAGAATGTTATAAAATTTTTCGTATTGCTCTTTTGTCATTGGGCAATTTATATATGCAATACCATCTTCTGATGGCTTGTTGTACCTGTTTTGATAAAAAGCAATATCAAAATTTATGCTATCTTTTTCAACGATTGGTGCTATCGCATCAAAAAAGTGCAAATGTTCACTTTGTGTAAATTCTTTTATTGAGTCTGCAAGTGCAGAACTTGTTAATGGTCCTGATGCAATAATTGTCGGTGTGGATGGAATTTCTTGCAATTCTTCTCTGATTATAGTTATGTTTGGGTTGTCTTCAATTATTTGAGTTACATTTTTTGAAAACCCTTCTCTATCAATTGCAAGAGCTCCACCTGCTGGAACTTTGTTTGCGTAAGCTATTTTGATAAGTTCTCCGCCTAATAATTCCATTTCTTTTTTTAATAGACCTGAAGCATTTGTAATATCAGAAGAACCAAGAGAATTTGAACAAACAAATTCTGCAAATTTATCTGTTTTGTGTGCGCCGGTTGAAATTTGTGGACGCATTTCATATAAATTTACTTTAAACCCTCTTTTGGCAAGTTGTAGTGCTGCTTCACTACCTGCAAGTCCTGCTCCTATAACATTTACTTCAGTCATTTTATTTCCTTTTTTCTTTAACTTTAACATAAAATTAATTAATGTAGATTATTATATTTATAAAAATGTAAACAAATGCTTGCAATATAAATGTTTTTGTATTAAATTTGAGTTGTCAGAAAGAAAAATACATTCCGAATAGCCGATAGCATGTTAGTTTTTAACGCATGCTGGTTTTTGTTTCGGGTATTTTTTCTCATAAGAGAATAAAAAAGTAAAAACGTATTATTACCAAACAGAAAGGTTATAACAGTGAAAGAAGAAAACTTAGAAAAGAAAATCGAAGAAGAAACAGTTGAAGCAGTTGAAGAAACTGAAGCTGCTGAAGCTGAAGCTAAACCTGAAAAAAAAGGTAGAGGCAGAAGAAAAAAAATTGTTGAAGCTAAAGAAGAAAAACCTCAATCAGAATGGATTGAAAGAGTTGTTCAAATTAGCCGTGTTACAAAAGTTGTAAAAGGTGGTAAAAAATTAAGCTTCCGTGCAATCGTAATCGTTGGAAACCAAAAAGGTCAAGTTGGTGTTGGTTGTGCAAAAGCTGCAGAAGTTATTATCGCTATTCAAAAAGCAGTTGCTGACGGTAGAAAAAATCTTATTACAGTACCTGTTTTCAAAACAACTATTCCACATCCAATTGTTGGACGTTCTGGCGCAGGTTGTGTAATGTTAAGACCAGCTGCACAAGGTACAGGGATTATCGCTGGTGGTGCAGTTCGTCAAGTTCTTGAACTTGCAGGTGTTGAAAACATTTTGTGTAAATCATTAGGTTCAAAATCTCCTTTGAACGCTGCTAATGCTACTATGAATGCTTTGAAAAACTTGACATTGTTCAAAGACGTTGCTAAAAAACGTGGTAAAACAATTGCTGAAATTTTAAATTAATTTAATTCAAAATTTTGAGTACAAATTATAGAAAAGGAAAATAAAATGGCTAAAACAAAAGCAAAACAAATAAAAATTCAACTTGTAAAAAGTTTGATTGGTGCTTCAGAAGCACAAAAAAAAGTTGCTAAAGCATTAGGCTTAAGCAAAATGAACCAAGTGGTAGAACATTCAGAAACTCCTGTAATTATGGGTATGGTTAACAAAATCCCTCACTTGGTTAAAGTAGTTGACTAATTAAAATTTAGTATATTTAAGAAAGGATTATAAAATGACAATAACATTAGAAGATTTAAAACCTGCAGAAGGTTCAACTTCAAAATCAAAAAGAGTAGGTCGTGGTCGTTCATCAGGACATGGTAAAACTTCTTGCCGTGGTCATAATGGTGAAGGTCAAAGATCTGGTGCTTCTTCAAAAAGAGGTTTTGAAGGTGGTCAAATGCCTTCTTACAGAAGATTACCTAAATTGAAAGGTTTTAAAGTTATTAACCAATTAAAATATGCTGAACTAAATGTTTCTTCATTGGAAAAACTTCCAGTTGATGAAATTTCTTTAGATTCATTAAAGGCTATTAAAAAAGCTCATTCTTCATGTGATGGCTTAAGAATTTTAGGAAATGGTGAAATTAAAAAAGCTGTAACAGTTAAAGCTAATTATGTTACACCAAGTGCTAAAGAAAAAATCGAAAAAGCTGGCGGAAAGGTTGAGTTAGTATAATGCAACAAAATGTGAAAATGCCGACAACTCAAGACTTAGCGTCAATGTGGCAAGCGTCAGGATTGAAAGAAAAATTAATTTTCACTTTCTTGATGATTGCAGCATTCAGATTCGGCGTTCAATTACCTGTTTTTGGTATTAACAATGCTATATTTTCTAATATGGCAGCGCAAAATAACATAATTGGTTTTTTGGATTTATTTTCAGGTGGTGCGTTAGGTAAAGTTTCTATTTTTGCTTTAGGGATTGGACCTTACATCACATCTTCAATCATTATTCAACTTGTTTCAGTTGTAATTCCTTCATTAGAAAAATTGCAAAAGGAAGAAGGAGAAGCTGGTAGAAGAAAGCTTGCTCAATATACAAGAATATTCACAGTAATTCTTGCTGTGTTCCAGTCATTGGTATTTATGATATTTATGTCAAAACTTCCAGGTGCTATTACTCCTGGAGTAAATCATGGAATGTTTTTCATTAGTTCTATTGCAGTTTTGACAGCTGGTTCAATGCTTGTTATGTGGATTTCTGAGCTTATTACTGAAAGAGGTATCGGTAACGGTGGTTCTTTAATCATCTTTGTTGGTATTTTGTCTGGAATTCCAATTTATTCATCAAGAACAGCTCAAATGGTATCAAGAGATTCAAGTTTGCAACTTGGTTTAGTTGTTTTACTTGCTATCTTCTTTGCAGCGATGGTATTCATTGTAATAATGCAAGAAGCAACTAGAAAAGTTGTTATTGTAAATCCAAAGCGTCAAGTTGGTAATAAAGTTTATGGTGGTGTAAATACTTTTATTCCATTCAAACTTAATCCAGGTGGCGTTATGCCAATCATCTTTGCAATTGCAATTTTGCTTTTCCCATCTACTATTTTAAGTATTTTGAGTCAAGCACAAATCTCTAATGCACATTTGAAACAAATAATTATGACACTTTCTCAATGGATGAGTCCATCTGGTATTACATATTATGTTTTATATTTCTTGTTGATTGTCGCTTTGACATTCTTCTATGCATCTATAATTCCTAATATGCAACCAAAAGAAATTGCAAATAACTTGAAAAAATATGGTTCTTCAATCCCTGGGGTTAAACCTGGAAGACCAACTGCAGAAGCATTGGATAAAATCTTAAGCAAAACTACATTTATTGGTGCTTTGGCTTTAGGTGTAATTGCTTTAGTTCCATCTTTGGCAAGTTATATTACAAATATTAAAACCTTACAAGGTATCGGTGCTACATCTTTAATCATCATGGTTGGGGTTGCACTAGATTTAATCAACCAAGTAAGAACTCATTTATTGGCAAGAAATTATGAAAGTTTCTTGAAAGAGTAAATAAATAATTGCATAAAAAAAGATGCTTGCTTTTGCAAGCATCTTTTTTTATGTGAATTTTAAAAAATTATAAATGTTTTTCAATGTTTGAAATGATTGAAGATTTTGGCATTAAACCAACAAGTCTTTCAACTGCTTCGCCATCTTTGAATAAAAGTAAACTTGGCAAACCGCTGATAGAATATTCTTTTGCGATTTTTAAGTTTTCGTCAGTATTAACTTTTACAACTTTTATTCTTCCTGAAAATTCTTCTGCAATTTCATCCATAACAGGACCAAGTTTTCTACAAGGACCACACCATGGAGCCCAAAAATCTACAACAACAGGTGAAGTTGAATTAACTACTTCTTCTGCAAAATTGTTATCTGTAACTTCTATTGCGTTTGACATCTACACATCTCCTCTATGTAATAAATTTTTATTTCGTTTCCTATACTCTAGCATAAATTAAAAAATTTTTCAATCAGGCAAAAAGATATAAATTTTATCTGTTCATATTTTAAACTTTATGATAAAATTACATTGGGGGAATTAATGGCTAGAAAAAAAATAATTGAAATAGTTTTAGATACAGAAACAACTGGTCTTGATTTTACAAGGGAAAGACTTGTAGAGTTTGCCGCAGTAAGACTTGAAAACGGTAAAATAAAAGATGAGTTTCAGACTTTAATTAATCCTGAACAACATATTAGAAAATCAAGTATTGCAATTCATGGTATTACTCAAGATATGGTTGCAGATGCTCCTACAGAAGCCGAAGCTATGCCAAAAATTTTAGAGTTTATTGGAGATTATCCGATTGTTGCTCACAATGTTATTTTTGATTATTCATTTTTGAATGAAGCTTCTTTGAGAGTTACAGGAAAAAAACTAGAAAATGAAAGAATTGATTCTCAATATATGTTTAAAGAAATTTATCCCGATTTAGAATCACATGGACTTCAAGCATTAACAGATAAATTTAAAGTAGAATTAAAAAATCATCATAGAGCTATGGCTGACACTATGGGGTTAGCTTTGGCTTATCCTCAACTTAAAAAATTGTATTTGCAAAAATATGACTGGGAACAAAAACAAATTGAAAATATTGAATATTTATTAGAACGTTATTTACGTATTCAACAAAGTGTTTCTGTTATGCAGTCAGAATTGCAAGATTTGAAATCAGTTTTTAAATTGTATTTTGATTTAGGTGGAAAACCTGTCAAAGCTCAAACAGGTGAAACATTAGTTTATCAATCTCGTCAGTCTTTTGGTTATGATTTTGATAAAATTAAAGATGTTTTGGAAGAAATCGGAGCGTTGAATAAAGCTGTGAAGTTGAACAACGGTTTTGTAGATAGACTTGTTGGCGGTCAAAGTCTTGATGAAGAAAAAAGAAATATTATTAAAGATGCACGTCAAGAGTTGTCTGAAACTCGAAATGTTCAAGTAATAAAAGTAGGTAAATAGATAAAAGATAAAGTAGGGTAATGTTATGCTAAAAGCACTTATTAATTTTTTTAAAGAACCTCCTGCAAAGGAAGAAATTAAAGACGAAGAACAAGTGAAAAAGATGTATTCTCACTTTAGATGGAGAGTATTCTATTCAAGTTTTATCGCATATATTGTATTCCATTTATGCCGTAAAAACTTGGCAGTAGCTTTGCCTTCAATGAGTAAAGAATTACATCTTACAAATACAGAGTTAGGTTTGTTGGGTTCAACATTGTACTTGACTTATGGTATTGGTAAATTTGTAAACGGAATTTTGGCTGATAGATCAAACGTAAGAACATTTTTGCCAACAGCATTGATTTTATCAGCAATTTGTAACTTTTGTTTTGTAATTAGTGCAATTTTTGTTACTCCAGGACATGTTTCATTTTTTGGTTTACCAAGTGCAACAATTTTATTATGGTTAATGGCATTTTTCTGGGGTGCTAATGGTTGGTTTCAATCAATGGGGTTCCCACCAGTTGCAAAAACTTTATCTTATTGGTTCTCAAATTCAGAACGTGGAACTAAATGGTCAATTTGGTCTACTTCTCACCAATTAGGTGTATTCTTTGCAGTTATGTTATCAGGTTTTGCTATCGAACATTTAGGTTGGAAAGCAGCTTTTTATGTTCCAGCAATCGTTTGTGTGATTACTGGTGCTTGGCTATATAACAGATTGAGAGATAAACCTCAATCTTTGGGTTTACCTGATATTGAAAAATATAAAAATGAACCAGTTGTAGTTGCTGAAAAAGATTCAGAAGCTGATGTTTCTTATGGTCAAATCTTTAAAAAATATATTTTGTGCAACCCAGTTATTTGGATGTTAGCAGTAGCTTATATTTTTGTTTATATTGTAAGATTTGGTACAGAAGATTGGCTTGTTAAATATTTAGTTGAAGTAAAAGGCGATTCTCTAACTTTAGCAAGTTCAAAATTGAGTTCTCTAGCTTTGATTGGTGCATTTGGTGCTATTTCAGCTGGTGTTATTTCAGATAAAGTGTTTAAAGGTAACAGAACACCAATTAACATTATTTTCTTAGTTGGATTGGTTGTAAGTTTGATTTGTTTCCAATTAAATACTAATTCAATGATGGACTTTGTTTGGGCTGCTTTGATTGGTATGTTTACATCTGGTCCTCAACTTCTAATCGGTGGACTTTGTGCAGTTGAAAGTAGTTCTAAAAAAGTTGCATCTGCTTCAATTGGTTTCACTGGTGCATTCGGTTATTTAGGTGCCGTTTTATCTTCATCTGGAACTGGTTATATGGTAGATAAATTTGGTTGGAACGGCGCAATTTATTTCTGGATAATCGCAGCAATTATTTGTATTGTTATTTGCTTAGGTATCTGGGGATTTGATATTGCTAGAAAGAAAAAAGCAAAAGCTAACCAATAGTTAGTTTAAAAACGATAAAGTATAATTTTGCGAGGCTCAAGAAAATTCTTGAGCCTCGCTTTTATTTTAATTTAAGAAGTGTCTTTGATATTACGAGAATATAATTTTTTTTAAATCTGCAAGTCTTAATTTAAAGCCAAGATTTGCAGATTTAAAATTTAATTTATTGATTTAATTAGAATTGAATTAAGAATATCGCAATGAATGATGCAACAACAAGAGCTGGGCCAAATGGCAAAAATGTCAAACCTCTTTCTTCTTTTTTGTCATCTGTTGTTGTTTCATCTGTGTTTTCTTCAAATTCTTTTATTTCTGTTCTTATGTTTTTAATAATTTGATAGCAGATATATGAGCCTAAAATGCCTAATATGATTACCATTATTGTATATATGGTTTCGTTAAGTTTGAAATTTAAGTTTAATGTTATCATTATTGCAAGATATATGAAAAATCCTATAAATGCGTAGAATGTTTTGAAATCCTTTTTATCAAAAAGCTTTTTCAAATAAATTGGAATAGTAAAACATACTTGAATAATCAATGCGTACATAATAATTGTTATTATATATCTCCAACCGAAAACTGCTCCAAGTGCTGCTGTAATGTATGTATCACCTTCCCCGAAGGCTCTTGTTCCTGCAAAGATATAGCCTGTTCTTGCAAGTAATTCCATTAAGATGATGCCTAATATAATTCCTCCAAAAGAAGCTAAAATAGAACCGTTTATTGGAAGTTGGAAGAATTTTAAGTTAAGCAGAATTTGTCCTTGATATAGGTTTGGAATATTGAATAAGTTATATAATAACCCACCACCTAATAAGAAATATGCGTGCGTGTCGAAGATGATTTTTTCTTTTAGGTCAGTAATTGCCAAAATTATTAGAATAGAGGCAAAATACCATAAAAATATCATGTTGAAACCAAGTCCGACTTTAAAAAATATTCCAACAAACATTAATCCTGTAAAAAGTTCTATCAATGGGTATTGAATACTGATTTTTTCTTTGCAATATGCACATTTCCCACGCAAAATTATGTATGAAAGAATTGGAATATTGTGATACCATTTTAATTGATTTTGGCATTTTGGGCATTTTGAACGAGGTTTTACGATAGATTCATTTGCTAAACCTCTTAAAATTATAACGTTCAAAAAACTTCCGATTGAAATTCCAATCAAAAAAATTAGAAACATTATTGATAAAAGAAGCATAAATAGTTGTTCAAAAGATAGCATTTATTCTTCCTTTGTTTTTGTAATGATGTCGTACATATCGCTTAAAGCCTGTTTTAAACGTCGTGAAACTTGCATTTGAGAGATATTTAATCTTTCGGCAATTTGACGTTGGTTAAGGTCTTCGTAATAATTAAGTTCTATTACTTCTTTAAGTTTTGGTTTTAATTTTGAAATAGCCTTTGTAAGCATAATTTTTTCTTCATAAGAAGTTAAAAATTCTTGATAATCACCAGAAGGGATTTTGTCTGCAAGTGAAGTTGCATCATCGTCTTCGTAAGACATCGTTTGGTCTAATGAAATTGTGCTTTTTCTTCGGTCTATTTCAATAATATTGTTTACTTTTTCTATTGGAAGTGCCATTTCTTCTGCGATGAGTTCAGATGTGGCATCAATTCCTTTTTCTGAGAATTTTTTAATAACGCAATTAATTCTATATGCAAGCTCTTGAATTTCTCTAGGAGCTTTAATCATTGAAGCTTTATCTCTCAAGTAGTGACGGATTTCACCTGTGATAAGATAAGTTGCGTAAGTTTTGAATTTTGTTCCTACGTTTGGGTTGAATAGATTTATAGCTTTTAAAAGCCCGATTGAACCTACTTGTATTAAGTCATCAATAGGGTCAGTTGAACGTCTCGCAAGTCCGCAAGCTATTCTTTTTACGAAAGGTATTGCAGCAACTACAATAAGGTCTTGAAGCTGTTTTTTGACTTTTGAATCTTTAGTTTTACTAAAATCAACAAGCCATTCTTGAATTTGATTGAAATTTTCTTCTTGCGCTACCAATCCTTCGCTCCAATACGATGTAATACCTTTGTATTTCTTTAATTATACCATTAGAAAAGAGTTTTTGTAAAGATTATTTTCTGATAATATTACCCAGTTGTTTTAAGTAGTCAGAATTTGCGTTGATTGTGTTTTCTGTCGCAACTATTGAAATCGTTGGATTAGTTGAGAATATGTATTTTGCAGCCGCTTGTATATCTTCTTTTGTTATTGAATCTATTAATTCAAGTGCTTGGTTGTCAGAAGTTGCACCATAGAAAGATTTTGCACCCAATAAAATAGAAATGTTTTTGTCTGCTGTTAATTCGTTATTATTTAAAATGCTATTTTTTATGCTTAGTTTTGCACTTTCTAATTCTTCTTCTGTTACACCTTCTTTTACCATTTTTTCAATGTGTTTATTGAATCCGATAATTGATTTTTCAAGGTTGTTATAAGGTTCATTTTCTCCTGTACCGTTATCAGTTGTAGTTTTAATGTATAAATACTCTACGCCTGAATTATCAACGTATTTTGTTTTTGAGCAAACTTGGTAAGCTAATTTTTGAGTTTCTCTTAAATCTAAGAACAATCTTGAAGATGCTGAACCACCTAAAATTGTGTTCATAATTGCAAATGTTGCATTATCTTTTAGGTTTTTGTTTGTTTTAAATTTATAACCCATTTGAATTTCAGCTTGTGATTTATTATGAGTTTGAACTACTATGTTTTTGTCTGTAACAGGGATATAAGAGTCAAATAATGAAGCTTTTGCAGGCTTAAATGTTTGGAAATCTGTGCATAATTCACTTAAAATTTCGCTTTTTATATCTGTTTCAGAATTATCAAATGGAGCAGAAATTGCAGTTTGCGCTTGTGCATTATTCATTAAATATTGATAAAAGCCTTCAATATCTTCTAATTTGATATTGTCTAGGTTTGCTAATATGTCTTCTGGTGTTGTTGCGTAGAATTGACCTTTGAACATTTCTGCCATAAGTGCATCTTGTGAGTTTTTGTCAATTGTAATTAAGTTGTCCATTATTAAATTTTTTGCATATTTTAAATCTTCTTCTGTGAAACGAGGATTTAATAATACTTTTTTAAATTCTTTAATGGCTGATGTTGATTCTTTTGGTAAAAACATCGCATTTACATACATTTGATTTTCTGTTGCATCGAAGTCAGCTTGAATACCTTGTGTTTCAAGATTTGTGAAGAATGTTTTTTTGTCTTCTTCGGCTGTTCCTCTATTCAATATGATTGATAAAATTTCAGCTACTCCAGGTTTGATATCTGCTGGCGCTTCTGTTTTTAGTACCATATCAAGTGCAACTAAATTTTTGTCAATTGTTTGAGTTGTAACTTGCATATTGTTTGGAAGGTCATATTGATTTAATTTTGTTGCATCAATTGCTTCTTTATGAATGCTTTTTCCAAATGAAACAGCATTTGTTTTTTGGTAGTTTTCGTTGATTGTTTGAGTGTTTGTGTTTTGTGGGTGAACAACGGTGATTGCAACTTTACTCATATCAAAGTATTTTTTTGCAAATTCTACCATATCTTTTGAAGTCATTTCATCAATAACTTTTTCAAATTCCATAACACTTTGTATGTCATTATCAAGCATTGCTGTTCCGACTGCTTGGTTGATTAACTCAGAACTTTCAAATACTTGTGCTAAGTTTAGTTTAAGTTTGTTTTTTACGATTGCAAGTTCTTCTTTTGTTGGCGGATTTGTTTCCAAATCATTAATTTCATCAAATACTAATTTGATTGCGTTTTCAATGTTTTCTTCTGTTGTTTGAGTAGAGAATAGAATTACAGTGTTATCTGTTGGTTTTGTCCCCATTCTATCTGTTGCTAAATATGCGTTTGTTTCGATTTTATCAAGAGTTTTGTTTAATCTTGCAGTTGATGAACCAACTAGGAAGAATTGGAAAGCATCTAGTAAAATTTTATCTTTTGTTTGGTTGTTTTTAGGACCGCTAAAACCAATGCTTACAATAGATGCGTTTGTTTTGTCTGAAATGATATCGTTTCTAACTGTTTTGTTTATTGGTGTTAGATTTTCAAAATTTCTTGCTTTAGTTGGTTGTGCTTCTGATTTGAAATATTTTGAAATTAATTTCATTGTTTCATCAGGAGTAACATCTCCAGTTATAACTGTAACCATATTTGATGGATAATAGTTTCTTGAGTAATAATCGATTACATCTTTTTGTGTTAGTTTATTGATGTTATCAACAGTTCCGCCAATTACATCTTTTGAAGTTGTTTTTATGTTGTATAAAAGTTTTATTGTGTTGTTTGTTGCAATGTTTTCTGGGTCATCTAAAATCATATTGATTTCAGATGTTACAGGTCCTTTTTCTTTTTCTAACATATTGTTAGCAAATTTTGGAGTTTCAAGCATTGTGGCGTGTAGTTTTATTTTGTTTTCCAAATCGCCTTCATTGAGTAGATTTGATTGAATATAATAATCTGTTGCCGCAAAACTTGTTGAAGCGTTTGTGTAAGCGCCCATTTTGTTTACAGTTGAGAAAAATTCTCCAGCATCAAGTCCTTCAGAACCATTGAATAAGTTGTGTTCGATAAAGTGGCTTATGCCTCTTACGTTGTCAGGTTCGTTCATAGAACCTGTATTTACATAAGTTTTTACAATTGTTGGACCTTTTTTAGGTATGATGACAACACGTTGTCCGCTTGCAAGTTTGTAGTTGTGTGCTTTTGTGTTGCAAGGAAGTTCTATCGTACCTAAAGAGCTATATTTTTGTGGAACTTTTACATTGTAGTCAGGAGTTATAATAGGTGATTTTTTGTTGCTTTTTATAGGATTGTCGATACCAAGAGAACTTTTGTTGTCCTCTTGTGTCGGAATATAGCGAATGTTCGCCTTAAAATTTATATTGTTAATTTGATGAATATTCACAAAAAATCCTATAGCTACAATTGTATATTATACAAAAAACCAGTTTCTTTTGAAAATTGACTTTTTTAGAAGTTTTTTCTTAATATAATTTAAACTTTAATTTTTTTGTAATATAATTTTTTTATGGTTGAAAATGAATTAGATATTATAAATACTTTTATAGTTGCTAAAAATTTTGAAGAAGCTAAAAAACATTTGGTTGATTTGGTTTCTAAAGATGGTAAAAATATTGAAGCGTTAAAGTTACTTGGGTTGTGTAATTTGAACTTAAAATTATACAATGAGAGTAAATCAAATTTTGAAACTGTTGTTAAATATTTTGCCGATGATGCTGCATCTTGGTTTTATTTGGCAAATAGTTATGATTTTTTAGGCGATTTTTTATATGCAAAAACAGCATATTTGAAAGTTCTTGAGCTTCGTGAAAATTATATTGAAGCATATAGAAATCTTGGCGTAATTTATGTTAAAACTAAAGAATTTGAAAAAGCTATTGAGTTGATTGAAAAAGGCTTGAAAATAGCTCCGGATGATTATTTACTTTATTATGTCGGTGGCTCTGCATATTTATCAATTTATGATTTTACTAAAAGTATTGAATATCTTGAAAAAGCAGTTAGTTATAAACCGTCAAATTCTCAACTTTATAACAATTTAGGAACTGCATATTTGTCAATTGGAGAATATCAAAAAGCACTTGATAATTTCTTGATTGCTTGTGAGTATGATTCTACAAATTCTTTGACTTATTACAATATGGGTTCAATTTTGCAAATAAAAAGTAAACACGAAGAAGCTTGTGAATTTTTCGAAAAGGCTTATGCTTTAGAACAAAAAGATATTTATTTGGTTTCGCTTGCACTTTCTGAATTCAAATCCGGTCAATATGAAAATGCTGCAAAACATTATAAAAAATTGATAAGTTTAAACCCTGAAAAATCTAATTTTAAATATAATTTGGCTTGTTGTTATGAAATGTTAAAAGAGTATCCAAAAGCTACAATTATTATGGAACAATTATTTACTCTTAATCCAAAATCTAAGTCAATTGCTATAAAATTAGCTGATTTGTATTTAAATCAAGGAAATCCAATTAAAGCAAAGAGTGTTTTTGAACATTATATGGCTCAAGGTTTGGTTTCGGATGATATTTATTTCTGCTATGCAAATATTTGTTTAAAAACAGGTGATTCGGATTTAGCACAAAATATATTTAAAAAAGTTATTGAATTAAATCCTGAGTCAGCTGAGGCTCATAAAAATTTAGGGGTTTTATATCTTTCAAAACGATTATTTGATTATGCAAAAGATGAATTTGAAAAAGCATATAGTATTGCTCCTAATGATGCAGAAATTGTTTTTGAATATGCTAATTTCTTGCACGCAGTAAATGAATTTAAAAAAGCAAGTGAAATGTATTTGCAAGCTATTGAAATAAATCCTGAAAATCCTAATTATAAATTGTTTGCAGCGATTAATTTTAACAGCTTGAATGATTTAGAATCTGCAGAAAAATATATTGATGAAGCGATGCATCGTTTAAGTACGATTTTTGCACTTCAAACGGCTGCTGGAATTTATTATGCTAATAAAAATTATAATAAAGCGTTTATCGCTCTTACAAATATATTAGAACAAGATGTGAAAAATGTTGATGCAAGAAATTTGTTAGCACTTGTTTATATTGAAAAGAAAGAGTATGAAAAAGCTAATAATTTGTTGGAATTGTTGTTGGAAAGTTTTCCAACAAATACAATGTTGTTAGTGAATAGTGCAAAATGTTTAGAAAAAATGAAAAACTATGAACTTGCAAAAGAACGCTTGGATAAGGTTTTAGAAGTTATTCCAGATGCTGAAGATGCATTAGCATTGATGAAAAAAGTTGAAAAGAAATTGGTTAAGTAATTTTTAGTGGATTAGTGACTCAAATTGTTTTAAGGTTTCTGTTCCAACTAGTTCTTCAAGTGCCGCTCTTTTTGAAAGAAAGTTTGCACGAGCATTCATTTGCTTATCAAGAGCTTCTCTGTAATAAGCATCTGTTATTAAAATAAGTTCTTTTGAACCGTTTTGTGCAAGCAAATAATTTTGGTGTCTTTGTTTAGCCATTTCAGTTGTCATTGCTAAGATTTTTTTGCTTGTCATGTAATCAAAATATCTGTTAGTTACTTTTTGTTGTAAATCGTCAATTTTTCTTACTAATATAATCATATCGGCGTCATTTATTTTGGTGTATTTGTAATTTAGGGCTTTGTCGTCTTGTGCAAATGAACCTAAAATTGATCCACCTAAGAATGATGCTGATGATAGTATTGCATTTCCTGTTCCAGCACCAATAAGTGTTGACATGCTGGCGATTGATTGCAATACTTTTTTAACTGATTTATCGTCAGGTTTATCTTTGTCTGGGTTAGACAATTTGTATAATGCAAATTTTATTATGTCGCTTTTTGTCGCAGCTCCTTGCCAAAGGATAGAAAGGGCTTGCATCATGTCATCTGCATCCATTTGTAAATCTTGTGAAATTTCTTTTGAAATTCTTTTTATACTCAAGTCAGCATAAGTTAATTTCTCAATAGCTTCAAATTGATTGACTTCGTTAGCGGTAGCACTTTCAACAACTTCTTTTTGTGCATTTGCTTTTTGTTCAATGTCATCAGTTGTTCCAACTCTATATGCAGGCTCTTTGACTGAATTTAAGTCTTCGTAAGTCATTGCCAGTGAAGGTGTTGATGTTATCAATATTAAAATTAGTATGTAGATTAATTTTTTCATTTTTTTGTACCACCTTTCACTAGTGTTGAATTAAGGTTGTATTGGTACAAGTTTAATTTATCAACTGCTTTTTTTCCTGCAAGTCTTTGAAGTTCAAGGTGATATTTTTTTGCTCTTTGTGTACATTCAAATTCTTGCAGTACCATTCCGTCATAAAGTGTTGATGATATTGAAATATCTAGTATGTCGCCCTTGTCAAGTGCTTTCGTATAGTTTTTATGATATAGAAGTAATCTTTGTCTTGATTCTTTTATTTGACTTAAAGTGCTTTTGTAGTTGTAATATATTTCAATTATATTGTCTTGCAAACTTTCAATAAGTCCTGCAAGTTCAATAAGTTCGGTATCTGTTAGTGGAACTTCTTGAGGGATATTTTTTTTGTTTAATAATGTTTGAGCAAGTCTGCCTGCTGCAAAAGCTCCTGTTTGAATAAATGGATCAGCTCCCATGAAAGATGGAACAAATGAACTTCCGCTGATTACTGCATTAAGAGTTTTTGCCATAAGTGAAGAATGAATTCTTCTTTGGCTTTCTGGAGTTGCTAGTTTTTTTAGTGCAAATTCAATAACTTTGTTATTTTCAACAGTTCCCTTCCATAACAATTCAATATCTGCTAAATCTTTGGATTGTTGTAGTTTTACAAGTTCATCCATAATTTGAGTATCTGTTAAGAGGAGTGAACCTTTTATTGTTTTTTGTTGTTTTTGAAGTTCAACTTCTTTTTTTTCTACGTTGTTGAGCTGTATTTCTTCTAACGCAAAGCATTGTAAAGAAAGACTTTGAATACATAATATTATTAATCCCAAAATACTCAACTTTTTCATAATAATTTTATATCACATACAAGATTTAAAGTCCAAATTTAGACCTAATGGTCTATAAAAAACTCAATCATTTGGTTGTTATTCTTTTGTTGAAAAATCTTTAAAATAATAATGTCAAAAATATTTAGTTTTGGAAAGGGAAGAGGTTTTGACTATTAGGGTTAATTGTGGTGATACAGATTTATCAAAATTTATTCAAAAACGTGATATAGAACCACAATCAGAAAGTTATCTTTTATCAGTTAAAGCAGAGGCTTTGAGACTTGCTAATTTGCATAAAGATGCAGTTGAAAAATATTTGCAAGTTATTATGATGGAAAGAACAAATGTGGAAGCATATTTAGGTGCTGCATATTGTTATAAACATTTAGAAAAATTTGATAAAGCTATAAAGATTTTAGAATCTGCAAAAGATTTATGTGAAGAAAATTTTGATGTATATCTTGAATTAGGTTTGTGTTACATGAATACTGGTGAAATCTGTAAAGCTATGCCTAATTTGGTTTCAGCAATTAAACTTGATAGAACAAATTTGAATGCTCAAATTCAGTTGGCACATGCTCATGAATTCTGTGAAGAAACTGATATGGCATTGATGATTTATCAAAAAATCATTGAACAAAATCCAGCTTATATAAGAGCTTATGAACACAAAGCAAATTTATTGATGTCGCTTGAAAGATTTAAAGAAGCAAGCAAAGTGTTGTATGATGTTATAAAAATCAATCCAGATTTTTATCGTGCTTATATGGGAATTGCTTTATGTTTTGATAAAATCGGTAGATATTCAGATGCTATTAGATATTATAGAATGTTTTTGTCTAGAAAACCAAATTCTAAAGATAAAGAAGATATTTTAGTAAGATTAAAAGAGCTAAAAGAAAAAATTGGTTCAAAGTCTTCAAGTGTGGAATTAAAAATTGTTTAATTTACTTGTTTTGCAAAATTTTTGCATCAACTTCTTTTCTAGAATTTAGAGAATTTGAAATTCCTTTAGATAATTCTGCTGCAGTGTTTGCTGTGTAGAAGTGTCCTTTTGTTACAAGAGCAGTGCATTTTAATTGCTCTAAATCGTCAACTTTTTTTATGCTAAATGCAATGACATCGATTTTGATATCTTGTCTTGTTTGCATTAGTTCGATTGCCCATGCACAAGGGCTTTCATCACAGTTTTCTCCACCGTCAGAAAGTAATATTATGTGTTTTTGACCATTATATCCGAGAAAATCCGAGTCGATAGCTTTTTTGAGAGAATACGTTATTGGAGTCATTCCTCTAGGTTTAGTTTTTGAAAGTGCGTATTCTATTCTTTCGGTGTTGTTTCTTTCTATTGGTGCGATTAAACTACTTGCTCTACATCCGTCAAGTGCAGTTAATCCAAGTCGGTGTCCATATACTCTTAAACCGATTTCTTTGTTTTTGTCTAAAGTAGGTAAGATGTGCTTGATAGTGTTTAACATCATATCAACTTTGCGTTCACCAAGTATGTATTCTGTCATACTGTTTGAAAAATCAAGTATAAATAAGATTTTTTCATTACTAAATTCACTTTTGTAGCTGTTAGGAGTGTAAATATTATATTTACCTGCAAAAGCGGGTAATACGATAAAAAATAAGAGAATAGAAACAATGATTTTTTTCATTTTCTAAATATATGAAAAGTTATCAAAATTTTTATTCTCTTATTGGATTATTTTATATATTAAAACTGGTCAGTTTTAATAGGATTTTTGAATTTTGTGATATTGCTTTGGAACAATAAGTTTACACTTCCTACAGGGCCGTTTCTTTGTTTTGCGATGATAATTTCTGACTTACCTTCGTTTCCTGTTGGTTGAGCTGCTTCTTCTTCGCCTTCTTTGCCTCTTGTGTAATATTCATCTCTATAAATAAACATAATGATATCGGCGTCTTGTTCAATTGCACCTGATTCTCTCAAGTCTGACATTTGAGGTCTTTTATCGTTTCTGCTTTCAACTGCACGAGAAAGTTGTGAAAGTGCTATGATTGGAACATTAAGTTCTCTCGCAACTGTCTTCAAACCTCTTGAAATAGCTGAAATTTGTTGCATACGGTCTTCTTTCCCAACACCTTCCATAAGTTGTAAGTAGTCGATTACGATTAAACCTAAATCTTTTACTTCCATCGCTAATCTTCGGCATTTTGCTCTTAAATCAGTAAGAGTACATCCAGAAGTATCGTCGATATATATTGGAGCTTCTGCAATCGCACACATTGCATTTGCAAGTTTGTCCCAATCTTTTCTAACTAAATTTCCGCAACGAACTTTTTGAGAGTCCACTTCAGCTTCAGAACACATCATTCTTTGCACGAGTTGAGATTTTGACATTTCAAGTGAGAATATAGCAACAGGTACTTTTTCTCTGATTGCTGCGTTTTGTGCTATGTTCAACGCAAATGCAGTTTTACCCATTGATGGACGTGCTGCAAGGATAATCAAATCTGATTTTTGAAGTCCGTTTGTCATTAAGTCTAAGTCGTAAAAACCAGTTGGGCATCCTGTAAGTTCGCCTTTGTGTTCGTTTATGTATTCAATTTTTTTGAATGTTTCATCAACAAGTTCGCTAACAGGTGTTAAATCTTTTGTTGCTTTTTTTGAAGCTATATCAAAAATAAGTCTTTCTGCTGCATCAAGTGATTCTTCTGTTGGGTTTAAGTCATATCCAAAACCAATTATTTCAGAACCTGCGTTGATTAAAGAACGCTTAATAGCTTTTTCTTGAACCATTTTTGCATAATATTCAATGTTGGCTGTTGTAACTGTTTTTAATCCTAAATCGTTGATATAAGCACGACCACCAATTGCTTCAAGTTTAGAATCATAATTTAATGTTTCTGAAACTGTAACAATATCAATGTTTTCGTTGTTATTGAACAGTTGAAGCATAGCTTTGTAGATGTATCTGTGAGCAGGTTTGTAGAAACTTTCAGGTTTTAAGATTTCTACAACTTTTGTGATTACAACAGGGTTTACTAAAATCGCCCCAAGTACAGCTTCTTCTGCTTCAATGCTTTGTGGTATAAGACTTTCGTTTATTTGTTTTTTATCTTTTACTTCGTTTGCCATGATTACATGATAAAATGCTAAAAATTTTTTTAAAATACAAAAATTAAAAAGTTACATTTATTAATATGCCAAATATAAATTTAAAAATTAAATAGAATTAAATTTTTTTTTGTCTTAAAATGTAGTAGGAGAAACAAATTATGTCAGACAATAAATTGATTTATTTAGATAATAACGCTACTTCTGCGGTTGATGAAAAAGTTTTAGAAGCAATGTTGCCTTTCTTGAAAGAAAATTATGCTAATCCTTCAAGTATGTACTCTTTTGGTGCGGTTGCTCAAAAAGCAGTTGTAGAAGCTAGAGGCGTAATGAAAGATTTTTTCAACGCTAAATCAGAAAAAGAAATTTATTTTACAGGTTGTGGTTCAGAAGGTGCTAATACTGCGATAAAAGGTGTTCTTGGTGCTGATAAAACTAAAAAACATATTATCACAACAAAAGTTGAACATCCTTGTGTTTTAAATCCTTATAAATACTACGAATCAAAAGGGTATAAAGTTGATTATATCGGTGTTAATTCTAATGGTGAATTAGATTTAGAAGAATTGAAAGAAAAAGTTTCTTCTAATACTGCCTTAGTTTCTTGTATGTATGCCAACAATGAAACAGGCGTAATTTTCCCAGTTGAAAAAGTCGTTGATATAGTAAAAACTAAAAACCCTGATACAAAAGTTTTTGTTGATGCTGTTCAAGCAGCTGGAAAAATCGATATTGATGTTCAAAAGATAAATGCAGATTTAGTTTCTGTTTCAGGTCACAAGTTCCACGCTCCAAAAGGTATCGGTGCTTTGTATGCAAAAGCTGGTACTTTGTTTACACCACTTATTATCGGCGGACACCAAGAACGTGGAAAACGTGCAGGTACTGAAAACGTACCTTATATAGTAGGTATCGCAAAAGCTGCTCAACTTGCAAAAGATAGTTTGAATTATGAACTAACAGAAGTTAAACGATTGAGAGATAAACTTGAAAGAGGTTTGTTGAAATCAGTATTTAATACAAGATTAAATTCTGGTGTCGCAAATCGTGTCCCAAATACTACAAATATTGGTTTTGAATATATCGAAGGTGAATTGATTTTATTGCACTTTAGCGATATTGGAATATGTGCAAGTTCTGGTAGTGCTTGTACTTCAGGCTCTTTAGAACCAAGCCATGTGCTTCGTGCTATGGGGGTTCCATTTACTTCGCTTCATGGTAGTGTAAGATTTTCTTTAAGTAGATTTACTACGGAAGATGAAATTGATTATGTTTTGGAAAAAGTTCCAGCAATAATAGAAAAATTAGTTAAAATTTCACCTTATCAAGAAGAACTTGAAGAATTAAGAGCGCATAAATAGATTTTATTTTTTGAAATAAATAAAGAGGCGAATGCTTTGCATTCGCCTCTTTTAGTTATGTTTTGTTTTAACTATTTTGCTAATTTAAATTCAATGTTTGTGTATTTTGTGGTTTTTCCATCTGTTTTTGAGTAAAATTCAGGGTAAGATGCGTCACTCCAAAGAGCATCACCTAAACCGCTATATTTTTTATCTACACCTTTGTATGAATCTTTATTGTCTAAAAAGTATTCGTATTCTTTACCCATAGTAACAACTCCTCCTGTTTTTGGATGTACAGAAAAGCTACCATAAGTAAAAGTTCCATCTTCGTTGCTTTTGATGTAAGAGTATTGAGGGCATGTTCTTGAATCATCGTCTTTTGAGACCATTCCCCAAGTTAAAGTCTTGTTTTCTGGATCTAAAGCCATTTTATTTGTTTTAGAAATTTCGCCTTCTTCACAATACCAGTCGTAATATATATTATCGTAAAATAAATGACCATCTGTTGATAGTTCTCTATTTAATTTTGATATGTATTGTGCAGAGCCTGCAGTTTTATAAGCTAATTCAACAATTTCACCTTTTTTAGGTTGGTATTTTCCTTCTTCTTTTGGCACGCTAACACTTGTGATGTGGCTAAAACCAGCTTCTCTTAATGCACTTTCGTTTTTTCTAGAGTCTATTGCTTTTTCACCTGGAATTTCTACGGGTGTTGGTGTTATAGGTTGTGTGCAACTTGACATACCTACACTTGCCATACCAAGAATAGCAGCAGCTGCAAGAGCTTTCATAGTTTGTGCTGATTTTTTAACATTCAAACCTTCAAAAGATGGTGCTGATTGATATTGTTGTTGTCTAAATTTAGTTGCGTTAGTAGTATTTGATAACGCATCTATACGTTGAATCATCATAGTTTTTCTCCTTTACGTAGTTTTCTATAATTAAATAATGTTATTTTTTATATTTTGAAATTTCTCTTCTACTACAACCATAAAACAAAGATGATTGTAGTACAATGAATTAAGATTTCTGTTATAAAATTTCTTAACAGATTTTGGCATGGTAAATTTTGTATTTGTCATATATTGATATGATAAAAAATATTTTTTAATAGTCTAAAATAGTAGTATGTTTGACTATAAAGTTAAAGATGAAGATTTAGATTTGCAAAAAGTAGGGTTAGAACTAATGTTTTTAACTCCAGAAAAGTGTGGCGGTAATGACGGTGTAACGGCTGTTGAACTTGCAAAACTTGTTAAACTTCCTGCTGATGTTGTAAAGAAAAAACTTCAAATCTTACGTGATAAAGGTATTGTAAGAGTTTGGGGAGCAAGTCCTAAATATTGGAAATTTGATGAGTATAATTTTCAACGTATGGATGAAGATGATGAAATTTATAAAATTTTATGCAGTTTTGATGATGTAGATTTTGATCAATATTTTAATTATTAATTCTTTTATCCATAAGTCCAATGTTATTTGTTTTTGATTAACATATTTTGTTTGTATGACAAAGTATGTGATTATTGGTGCTGTTGCAGCAGGTTCAAAGGCTGCGATGAAAATAAAACGTTTACAACCTGAAAGTGAAGTTGTAATTTATACAAAAGATACTCACGTGTCTTATTCTGCTTGTGGTTTTCCGTATTTCATCGCTGGATATTTTGATGATGAAAATTTGCTTTATGCTCGTTGTGTTAATGATTTTGTTGATTATGGTATTGAAATTCATTTGCTTTCAAAATGCGAGAAAATTTTGCCTGAAGATAAACTTGTTGTTATTTCAGATTTGCTTACAGGAAATGTCTCTGAAATCAAATTTGATAAATTGTTGATTGCAACGGGTGCAAGTCCAATTTTATCCTCTAGTATTGTTGGTTTGAATTTAGAAAATGTTTTTAAGTTGCGTAGTGTAGAAGATGCAATTTTAATTAAAAATAAAATCAAAACTTCAAAATCGGTAACTATAATTGGTGCAGGTTATATAGGCATTGAACTAGCGGAAGCTTTTATTTCTAAAGGGTTAAAAGTGAATTTAGTTGAAGCAAATTCTACGATTTTATCAATGTTTGATGAGGATATTTCAAGCCTTGTGAGAACTTTTATTGAGAGTAATTATGCTGATAAAATTAGTATTTTTACAGATGAGAAAGTTGTTTCAATAACAAATGATGACAGGTTAAATGTAAAAACAGAAAGTGGGCTTATTTTAAATTGCGATTTTGTTGTAGTATGTGTCGGAGTTTCTCCAAATGTTGAGGTGGCAAAAAAATCTGGAATTGAATTAGGCATAACAGGAGCAATAAAAGTAAATTCTAGTATGCAAACAAATTTTGAAGATATTTTTGCTGCAGGTGATTGCGTTGAAAAACATCATATTGTTTCAGATTTTCCTTGTTGGGTTCCTTTAGGCTCAACTGCTACAAAAGAAGGTAGAATTGCTGCTATTAATATGTGTGGTGGTAAGGAAGTTTTTGATGGTGTTTTAGGTTCAACAGTTACTAAATTTTTTGATTATACTATTTCAAAGACCGGTTTAACAGAAAAAGAAGCGATTAATTTTGGTTTTTATCCTGTTAGTGTTTTGATTAAAAAGAAAGATATTGTATCTTATATGCCCGATGCAAAAGATATTGTTTTAAAACTTATTGCAGATAAATTTACTCGAAAGTTATTAGGTGTTCAAGTCGTAGGGCTTGGTGATGCGGATAAAAGGACAAATAGTTTAGTTTCAGCACTTGTTTGTGGTAGTAAAGTTGATGATATTGTATCAAATGATTTAACTTATTCTCCTGCTTTTTCTTCAAGTATTGATATTTTGCTTGAAGCGGCTTTGATTTTGCAAAGTAAATTAAACCGTTAAATATTGTTAATTTATTTACTTTTTGGGCGTTTTATTTTATTATTGTTTTATCTATAAATGGGTAATTAAGGAGAATTCAATGTATTCTATAATTTTAGCAGGTGGCTCTGGTAGTAGATTGTGGCCTTTATCAAGAGATTTATATCCAAAACAATTGTTAAATATTAATTCTGATAAAAGTTTGTTACAAGCTACTTTTTCTCGTTTAAAAGAAATGATGCCTGCTGAAAATATTGTGAGTATTACAAATGGAAAACATTTGGCAAATGTAAAAGGTCAATTGTCAGAATTTTCAAAAGATGTTTCAGTATTGTCTGAACCAACTGCTAAAAATACTGCTCCTGCAATTGCTGCTGCTACAAAATTTATTATGACAAAAGAAGAAGACCCGATTATTTTGGTTGTTCCTTCTGATTCATTGATAAAAAATACAAAGAATTTTATTTCAACTGTTCAAAAGGCTGAAAAATTGGCTCAAGAAGGTTATATCGTAACTTTTGGTATAGAGCCAAGCTATCCTGAAACAGGTTATGGTTATATAAATGTTTTAAAACAACCATTATTAGATGGTTTTAGAGTAAAAGAATTTGTTGAAAAACCTGATTTAAAAACTGCCAAAAAATATTTAGAAGCAGGAACTTATTATTGGAACGGTGGTATATTTATGTTTAAGGCTTCTGTTATGATGGAAGAATTAAAAAAATATCAACCTTTGATTTCTGAAATAACAGAAGAATTTGATTTTTCAACAAAATCTATAATTGAATATAACATATTTAACAAAATGCCAAACATTTCAATTGATTATGCAGTTATGGAAAAATCAGATAAAATTGCATTAGTAAAATTGGAAAGTGATTGGAACGATTTAGGTTCTTGGCAATCAATTTATGACGTTAGTCCAAAAGATGAAAATAATAATGTTTTAATCGGTTCTGTTGTAGATGTTGATTCAAAGGATTCTTTAGTTTATTCTTCATCAAAATTAGTTTCAACAATTGGTATGGAAAATACAGTAGTTGTTGAAACAGAAGATGCAATTCTTGTTTGTAATAAAGACAGAACTCAAGATGTAAAAAAAGTTTATGAAATTTTAAAAGAAAAAAATGATGATAGACATTTAATTCATAAAACTGTTTATCGTCCTTGGGGGTTTTATACTGTTACTGCCCAAGGTGATGGGTTCTTGAGTAAATTAATTCACGTTAATCCAAAACAAAAACTTTCTTTACAATCTCACAATCACAGAAGTGAACATTGGGTTGTTATGTCTGGTAAAGCTAAAGTTATTTTAGACTCAACAGAATACATCTTAGATAAAGGAAATAGTATAGATATTCCATTGAAGGCTATTCATTCTTTACAAAATCCATTTGATACAGATTTAGAAATTATTGAAGCACAACTTGGTGATTTGTTGCGTGAAGATGATATTATCAGATACGAAGATATGTATGGTAGAGTGTAAAAATTATTTTATGACTCGTACGAATATCAAATAATCTTTTACATTGTTTTCTAAATCTTTTACTTTTATTTCTTGATATAGTTTGAAGTTGTTTTCTTCAAAATATTCTGGTTTAACTATGCAAACTGATTCAAAAGGTTGTTTGATACTTTTTGGAATTTGTTTGTTAAAACCGTAACCGCATGTTGTGTTTTGTGTGTTTTCAAAAGCGTTTGTTTTGAAGTTTTTGATTGTTGTTGAAACTTGTCCACTATTATCTGTTATTATTACGTTATATTTGCTGAAATCTAATGTATCGTTTTCAATAGTTTTTATATCAATGTTTGGGTTGATTAGTTTTTGTTTTAGTACATAGTATGTAATTCCATCAGCATCAGTAAGTAATAAAATGTGGTTTTTTAAAGTTATTTTTTCAAGATTTTTAGCTGTTAGGTAAAAATCTTTTGAATCTTTAAAATGGCTTTTTAAAAAGTAACCAATTTCTGAAAATGGAATTTTTTCATGTTTTTTAATTAAATAGATTGAATATAAAGGTCTTCCCCAAAGATTTGTTGAAACAAAGCATAGATAATAAGCAGAGATTAAAATAATTATATATTTAAATATTTTTAAAAATTTATTTTTTCTAAAATAAGAATATGCAAGTACAGGAGCTGATATTAGCATAAAACTCATTAAAAATCTTATGCTGTATGTCATAAAACAAAGTAGGTAAGATAGAATTAATATGTTTATAAATAGCGTAAGTCCAAACAAAAATAACTTTTTTGATTTTTCGTTGTGATTTTTTATTGGTTTGAGAATTGACCAAATTGCACAAGGCATATAAACTAAAAAACCCAAAATTCCAGCACCCATCATTGGCTCAAGTAACGTATTTTGAAAATATTTATTTGAAGAATAAAAACCGTCAGGGATGTTTGATACGTGTAATAAATTTAAGACTGTTGTTTTTAAAGTTGTTAGATATGGCTGTAAGTAATTACTATATTCTATTCCTGTAAAATCTATAAATAAAAATAAATGTTTTATAAATGTTGCTATTGTTCCTTTTATTCCGTAATAATTTTTTGAAACAGTAAGGAAACTATCTGAAGTTGTAAAATTATGGAAATCAAGAAAATTTAGTATGTAATTGCAGCTTGAAAAAATGATAAAAAATATACAAAATATTCCTGAAAATTTTGCAATTTCTTTGAATTTTTTATTTTCAAAATGACATATAGTAATTAGTAATAGTAAAGTTGCAGGGATAGCGATAATTGCTGTTGTTTTTGTTCCTGTTGCGATTGCATAACTAAGTGTTGATACATAAAGTGCTGGAATATTTTGAGTTTTTAAATATGTCCAAAATAAATAAATTGATGAGGTTATAAGCCCCGCTATTATGATATCTGTTTCTGTCCCAGATGCTTGTACTATTACTGATGATAGTGATGAAAGTATAAAAATTATCCATAATTTTCTTCTCATACTCATTTTTAATAGTGAGCAGAGGTTAAAAATAGCAAATATTGATAATAGGTATCCTGAAAAACCTACAAAGCCAAGAAATCTGTCATTTTTTGTGAAAGTAATTATCCAAGTGTAGATTAATTCAGAATTTATAGGCAGACAAATTGCCCTTATATCCGGAAAAGATGCGTGCAATAAATTATGATTTGTTGCCCAAAGAATTGCACGTGCAACGTGATAACTTTCTGCATCTCCGTTATTTACAATCATTATAAAAGATAAAAGTATTGCTGATAGTATAAAAACCGTATAACAAATAGTTAAAATTAACAAACTCTTGTCTAATAAAAGTGAATTTTTAACTTTTTTTAAAAATGGACAAATATCATATTTCCATAATTTGCTTTTTGTTTTTTTGAATATTAATGCAGAAATTAGTAAAAATATTATGTTTGTGAAAAGTATTGGTTTTTCAACTATAGCATTAGAAAAGGATAAAATTTCTAAAGTAAGTATTATTTCTGCAAAAAATATTATTGGAATATATAAAAATCCAAGTACACTTCCTTGTTTAGAAAGTGTACTTGTTATTAGATACGAAGTTAAAAATATTATTATAAAAGAAATTGTAAATAATAACATTTTGTTTCCTATGCTAGTATTTCGTCAAGTTGTTTTATCATTGTTTCTTCGTAGTGTTTTACTTTGTCTTTTGTTTTTCCTTCAAAACGAAGTGTGAAAACAGGTTCAGTGTTACTTTGTCTTATAAGTGCAAAACCACCGTCAAAAACAATTCTTAAACCATCAAGAGTTATGATATCCTTGATTTCGTCGCCAAACATATTTTTATCTGCATTTAATCTATTTTCAAATTCTTTTAATGTTTGTTTTTTCTTTTCGTTTTCGCAAGGGTATCGAACTTCTTGTGATGAAAATATTGTTTCAAAAGGTTTTAGCATTTGTTCAATGCGGAAGAATTTATCTTTTTCTTTTCCTTTTGCAATGATTTCGATAATTCTGCATCCTGCATAAACAGCGTCATCAAAACCATAATATCTGTCTTTGAAGAATGTATGTCCGCTCATTTCACCAGCTAGTATTGCACCAGTTTCTTTCATTTTACTTTTGATATATCCGTGTCCAGTTTTGCACATTATAGCTTCGCCACCTATTTCGTTAATAGTGTCATATAATGCTTGTGAACATTTTACTTCAGATACAACTATTGGCTTTTTAGCTGCTGATTTATAACATTCAATGATGTCTTGAGCATATATTAATAGCAATTTATCTCCAGTCATCGAACGACCTTTTGAATCGATAACTCCAATTCTGTCTGAATCACCATCGTATGCGATACCTAAGTCTGCTTTGTTATCAATAACAGCTTTTTTAATGTCATCAAGTGTTTTTTCATCGCTTGGATTTGGATGATGGTTAGGGAAGTTTCCATTAGGATTTGAATATAATTCGATTACTTTACATCCAAGTTCTCTGTATAAAGCAGGTCCTACAACTCCGCCCGTACCGTTTGCACTATCGACAACTACTGTTATGCCTTTTCCGATGTCTTTAAAATTCTTTTTCATTACGCTTATGTAATCAGGAATTAAATCATATTCTTTGATTTTTCCTACTGTTGTTGGAAGTTCGTGAGCTTCTGCTTCTTTGATTGTTAGTTCTTTAATTTTTTTGATTTGAGTTTCGTTCAATGATTGTTTGTTGAATGTCATTTTTAACCCATTGTATTGTGGAGGGTTGTGGCTTGCTGTAACAATCAATGCACCGTCGATATCGTTATCTTCTGTAATAGTTGGATTTATTCCAACAACTTCTGAATAATATCCGATTGGAGTTGGTGCTAAACCTAAATCTACGACATTTGCACCTGTTGAAGTTATACCTTTGATAAGTGCGTCTGAAAGAGATTTAGAGTGGTTTCTTGCATCTCTTGTAACTGTTATCCATAAATCGTTAGAAATCTTTTTTGTATGTTCCATTAAGTATTTTACAAAACTTCTCCCAACGTAGTAATATAGTTCTTCTGTAATATCTTTTTGATATATTCCTCTTATGTCATTTTTCCCAAATGCGGTGTCTAAAATTTGTACCACAAATACCCCCTTTTTTATTCATTAATAATTTTTCTATTTATATTATACTATGAATATGAAAAAATTATTTTCTTTTATATTCGATAATAAATCATTGATGGGGGTTGTTTTTATATTACCTGCGTTTTTAGGTACGGTTGTATTTATTTTAATCCCTGTTTTGTGTTCATTTGGATTGAGTTTCGTTGAGTGGGATTTGATAAATTCTCCAAAATTAGTTTGGTTTGACAATTATATAGAACTTATAGAAAGCCCGTTGTTTTTTAAGATTTTAATAAATACGATAGTCTATGCAATAACAACGTCTATTTTTGCAGTTATAATACCGCTTGTTTTAGCGTGTGTTTTAAATTCCAAAATAAGAGGTAGTAATTTCTTTAAGGTAGCTTATTTTTTACCTTTTGTAACTCCGATGATTGTTATTGCGTTTATTTGGCAATGGATTTTTGACCCAAATATTGGGATAATGAATTATATTTTGCACTTAAATATAAATTGGCTTTATGATTCAAAGTTTGCCATGCCTGCAGTTATTATTGTTTCTGTGTGGAAACTTATTGGCTATAATATGATAATTTTTTTAGCAGGTTTAAGTTCTATAAATCAATCTTTATTTGAGGCAGCAAAAATTGATGGAGCAAGTAAAATAGATACTTTTAAATTTGTTACTGTTCCTTTGCTATCTCCAACGATATTTTTTGTAGTGATAATAACTTGTATAAGTTCTTTTCAAGTGTTTGATTTGATTTATATGATGACTCAAGGTGGGCCTTTGGATAGCACAAATGTTTTAGTTTATGCTGTTTACCAAAATGCGTTTGAGTTCTTCAAAGTTGGATACGCAAGTGCAGTTGCCTATGTTTTATTCTTTATAATCTTTGTTTTAACGATGTTTCAATGGAAGTATCGTAAAAAAATGGTGTATTTAGAAGAATAATTTTTTATTGATTAGGGTTTGCATTTTCAGGTTTTGGTTCTTCTGCAGGTTTTTCATTTGCATCTGCAAGTTTAATGTAATTTGCATCTTTCCATCTTAAATCAATGTATTTGATAGGCTTGTCAAGCATTTTTACTTGAGGCAAGATACTTGAAATTCTTTTTACTCTTTCTACTGCAGATTCGTCAAAAGTTCCTATTCTAATATTTGCACTTGGAATTTTTACATAAACATCTGTAGGGTTTCTGAAATCAATATATTGAACATCTTCCCCTGAATAATTTTTTGTTATTTTAGAAAAACGTTCGATTAGTTTGATTTTTTCAATTTGCCAATGTCTGTAATCATCACCTTTGTTGCCATAAGATAAAACCAAAGTTGTTTTAAAGTTTGGCGAAAGTGGTAGGTAATCACGTCCAATTAGTGTTCCATCTTTAGCAAAAAATGCGATAGGAGGAATTGTAGCCCCAGGAGAAATTGTGATTATAGGTGTTTTTTCTTTGATTATTATTTGTAATCTTGCAGGAAGCCAAAATCTTCTGACGTAAACATTTTCAATTGGGTCTAACTGCATTATGTTTTGTTTTATTTCTTCTGTTTCAAGTTTGTAAATAGGTGTTATTGGTAAATTTGTTCTTCTTAATGCGTTTAAAATTCTATTTTGAGGCACAATTTTGTTGTTCACTATTTCAAGTGAATTGTTGCTACCTGTATTAAAAATATTTTTGTTTAAATACCAATAATGTAAGTGAACGGCTCTATAACCAGCGTAAATCATAAATGCGACAATGATTATACGCAACAAAGTACGCCAACGTTCAAACCAAATTTTGCTTTGGCGGATTTTTCTTTCCATTTGGTGTTTTTGTAAACGTCTTAAATTGTAGTATTCGCTTATCTTTTGTTCTTCTTCGTCAGAATTTTCATCAATAAACGTATCCATACTTTCGTCATATGAATTTTTTTCGTCGTCGTACATTATTTATTTAAACCTACGCTGTTTAAAATTAGTAATACTAAGTTGTCATAGTCGATGCCCATAACTTTTGCTTGAGCAGGCAAATCACTTGTATCTGTCATTCCAGGTGAAGTGTTGATTTCTAAGAAATAAGGTCTTTCGTCTTTTATCATGAAATCTATTCTTGAAACACCTGAGCAACCTGCAGTTTCAAATGCTTGAACAGATAATTCTTTGATTTCTTCAGTTAATTCTTTTGAAATGTTTGCAGGACAAATGAAATCAGACATTCCTTTTGTGTATTTTGCTTCAAAATCATACCATTCAGTTTTTGGTCTAATTTCAAGAATTTCAGTTGCAAATGCTTTGCCATCTTTTTCTAAAACTCCGACTGTTACAAAGAAACCGTCAATAAATTCTTCGATTAATACGTCATCATTGAATTTTGTCGCTTCATCGTATGCTGCTTGTAATTCGTCTTTAGAATTAACTTTAGTCATACCAAAACTTGAGCCTTCTGAAACTGGTTTTGTGATTATCGGATATTTTAAATCTTTTGTTTTTTCAAATACATCTTCACCTTTTTTTACGAAAGCTGATTTAATAAGTGGGTAGTTTGGGCAAGTTGAAAGAATTTTTTTAGTATATTCTTTGTTCATACAAATCGCATTTGCCATAACTCCGCAACCTGCATAAGGAATTTGTAAAATTTCTAAAACCCCTTGTACACAACCATCTTCGCCGTATTTTCCGTGAAGTGCGTTGAATGCGTATTCAATTTTTTCTTCTTTTATTTTTTCTGCTATATTTTTATCAACATCTAGCAATATTGCGTTTTTATAGCCTAATCTTTGTAATGCGTTAAGGCAATTTTTTCCTGAACGTAGTGAAACTTCTCTTTCTGATGACATTCCACCGCACAAAACGGCTATTTTTGCGTTTTTATCTACCTTTGGTTGTATAGAATATTGCATATATAATCCTCCCTAGATGTTTTTTCTCCGAAAAATTTAACTTCAGGTTCAAGTTTTATATCAAATTTTTCTAAAACAGCATTGTGCATTTTAAGCATTAGTTCCAAAACGTCTGTTGAAGTTGCTTTTTGTTCGCTGTTTACGATGAAATTTGCATGTTTTTCCCAAATCTTTGCTCCACCGATAGCAAGATTTTTTGCCCCTGCTTCGTCAATCAATCTGCCTGCTGAAAATCCTTCTGGGTTTTTGAAAATTGAACCTGCATTTGGCATTGCTAAATTTGGTTGATGAGCTTTTCTGAATAATAAATTATTTCTTATTGTTTCTGTGATTTTTTCCTTTGATTCTTTTTCTAAATCAAATTTTGCAGATAAAAGAACAAACGGTTTTTTCTGTAAGATTGAGCTTCTGTATGCGAAATTAACTGCTTCTTTTTTAATTTCTAAAATTTCTTTAGAAGCTAGGTCAAAAACTTTTATGCCTACAAGATAATCGCTAATTGCTTGTTTGTGTGCCGAAGCGTTCATGTAAATGTTTCCACCGATAGACCCAGGGAAACCAGCCATAAATTCAAAACCTGTAAGCCCTTGTTCTGTCACTTTTTGAGCAAGCAACGGACCTTTTACACCACATTGAGCTTCTACGTTTGTGCCGTTAATTTCAATACCATTAAGCATTGAGGTTGAAATAACATTTCCTTTTATTCCATCTGATGAAATCAGAACATTTGACCAACTTCCAAAGATTAATGGTTCTTTTAATGTCTTTAAAAGGTATGTGAATTCAGCTTCAGTTTTAGGAAAATATAATTTTTCTACATCTCCTCCGATTTTGAAAGATGTAAGATTTTTTATGGGATAATTTTCCTTAACTTCAACAAGCATTATGCTTTAACCTCATTTTTTAATGCTTCAAGGTCTTTGCCTAATGTAGTGATTGTGCCTGCTCCAAGCCCTACAACTATGTCTGTTGGTTTTAGTTTAGAAATTAATTGTCCAGCAACATCTTGTATAGAGCCTTTTAAGTATTCGCAAGGTGAATATGAGATTAAATCTTTTGTAAATACATCGCCGTTGATACCTACGATTTCGTCTTCTGATGCTGCGTAAACATCAGTTACGTAAACCATATCTGCATCTTTGAATGCTTGCAAGAAATTATCCCATAACCCTTTTAATCTTGTGTATCTGTGAGGTTGGAATACTGCAACTACTCTGCCTTTTGCTCTTGATTTTAGTGCTGCAAGAGTTGCTTTGATTTCTGTTGGGTGGTGAGCATAGTCATCAAAAATCGTAATATCTGCGAATTCTGCTGTCTTTTGTAATCTTCTACCCATGCCTGTGAATGTGTAAAAATGTGGTTTTACGACTTCTAAATCAACTTCTGATTTGTGTAAACTTGCGATTACTGCAAGAGTGTTATATACGTTGTGAACTCCAGCCATTTGAGTTTTTATAGAAATTAGGAATTCGCCTTTGTAATAAACATCAAATGTTGTGTCGTTTTCAAGTTTTATGTTTTTTGCCATATAATCAGCATCATTCAAACCGAAAGTTGTGAATTTTGTATTTGGATTTTGTTCAATAAGTTTGTTGTTTCCATCGTTGTCGTTGTTAATTAGAACGGTTGCATTTTCAGGAAGATTGCTTAAATAAAGTTTGAAAGTATTAAGAATAGCTTGCAAGCCGTCTTCATAAAAATCAAGGTGGTCGATTTCTAGATTGTTAATAATACTTATTTCAGGTGAATATTTAACGATTGTTCCATCACTTTCATCAAGTTCTGCAACGAAATGTTTACCTTTTCCTGCGTTTGAATTTATACCAAATTCAGGAACGATTCCGCCAACAACAAAAGATGGTGAAAGGTTTGCTTTTTGTAAAACGTATGCAGCAAGTCCACTTGTTGTTGTTTTTCCGTGAGTACCAGAAAAACCTAGGAAATATTCTTTCTTTTCTCCACTCAAACCTTTAGATATTTTTTCAAGCATGTCTGAACGGTGTAGGATTTCTAAGCCTAATTTTTTTGCTTTTTTAAGTTCAGGGTTAGATTCTCTGATTGCTGTACTAGCAATAACAATACAATTTTCTGGCAAATTTCTTTCGTCATGTCCGATATGTATTTTTGCACCAAGTTTTTCTAATTCTTCAATGTTTCTGTTTCTTTTTATGTCAGAGCCTTGAACATCTTCGCCTGCTTCTAAAAGATATTTAGCAAGCCCGCTCATTCCTATTCCGCCTATTGCAATAAAATAATATGTATTTTTCACTATATTCTCTTCCTTAAATTTCACTATTCTTTATTAATTTTAATACAAATATTACAGATAAAAAATTTTTAACATTCTTAAACATATTGATAAATTCTTTTGCTCAAATAAGTACAATAATTACTCCCTCTCCCGATGGGAGAGGGTATGGGAGAGGGTATGGGTGAGGGGATGTCAAAATAAATGAATGCTAGTAAATACTTTGTCACCCTGAATTTATTTCAGGGTCTTATAAACTAATGAGTTTTATTGATATTTGGTTCGTTTTTTTTTTATTCTCAACTGGTAAGATTCCGAAATAAATTCGGAATGACGTATGGGGCATTAGGTTGTTTTGTGTTCCAATTCTTTACATTTGTTAATAATTATTAAAAATCTTGAAAATACTAGCAAAAATAATGTTTTTTGCTTTTTTAATCTTATATAAACTCTTTGTATGTTATAATGTTATAATTGTAAACTATTGTTACAATATTTTATTATACATTAAAGATTTAATATAATTGTACCGATAATATGAGCAAAGGGGTACAGTTAGGTAAGGTCGAAACCTAAACAAGTTAGATTAAGGAAAAGAAAATGGGTTTAGCAGCATCACAAGCAAGATTTTTACTTCTATCATCACGTCAGAGTGATGTAGAGTTAAGAATGCAAAGTATTACTAACCAAAAGTTGGCTTTGCAACGTCAAAGTGGTGATATTGCTACAAAATACCAAAGAGCAATGAATGCTTCAAGCTTGTTCTGGAATGATAAATCAATTAATTATAATACAATTACGAACCCTACTAACAGTGCTCAATATATGATTACAAACTCTTATGGAGCTGTAGTTCTCGATAGTCATTTGGCAGGTTTGTTAAATGACCCAGCTTTGTCAGGTGTGTCAGGTTCAGGTGCTGAGTTTGAAAGTTTGTATCCAAATGCTGAAAAATTTATGAAAGCGATTTCTGGTTCTACACTTGAATCTCCAGATTGTCAAACTGCAATAAAAGAAAATGAAGAAGCTCAAAAAAAGAAAGATGAGCAAGATAACGCTTATAAACCAGGTGAAATAACTGTTAATTACAATGACCATGATCTTATCACAAATTGTGGTACTGCAATTTCAGGTGCGTATAAAGATAATGAACCTCAGCTTTTGTTGAAAGAAAACATAGCAAAAGAAATCACTTTGAATGAAGATGAAATGGGAAGTGACTCTGGTACTGCAAAAGTTCTAATTGAAGAGAATTATGACAAAATTCGCGATGCATACGCAAAGTTTGATGAAATTTTCTTAGGTTCAACAGGCGATGGTGGTTTTGCGGGTTTGTTGAAAGACGGTTATTATAGAACCTTGTGCTACGGTAAAGACGGTGGCAGTGGTCCAATGAAAGATAATGCTGCAATTGTTGAAGCAGCATGTGATTATGCCGCAAATGCAACAAGAAACCAATTTTTGTATGGATATTATGATACAGATGCTACAAATTCAGAAGACGATACTTTTATTGCAAAAGAATACTACGAACATTTGCATGAAGGAACAACACTGTGGGAAATTCGTCAAGATGAAATTGCTGGTGATGACGAACATATAAACAGAGGTGATGCAGACGAAGAAAAAAATCTTAATACAATAGATTTTTGGGCAAAAGAAGATTCTGGCTCTTCTGATATGGGTGATCAAAAGACTCTTAGAGCTACTGCAAACTTCCAAGTTTATCCGAAAGAAATAATTGAAACATATATGAATTATTTCGATATGTATATGGAACAAAATTATGGTTCAGCAGAAGGTGTTACTGTTGGTAATCCAAACTTAACAGAGAAAACAAAGAAAACAATTGTTACACCACAATATACAGATAAGGATGTGGAAAAAGAGAGAAAAAGTTATAAAGATGATATTAAAAATGACCCTAAATATAAAGGTTATACAACCGAAACTTTTGATGGTACACATACTGTTGTTACTACGCATACTTATTCAGAAGCTGAAAGTAATTCAATGGTTGATGCAGATGTAGATGCACATATTGAAGCTTGGAAAACTGAACATACAAAAGTGTTTGAAGCACCAACAGGTTATACATCAACAAGAAAAGAATATGGTGGAACAAATTCAGTTGCGTTGGATGGTACATCTTCTGTTTCAAAAGCATCAGCAAAAGCTCAATATTATATGAAATTATATAATGCATTGTGTTCATCAGGCTGGGTAACTGATTCGCAAGTAAATAATTCAAATTATTTGGAAAACCAATTGATGTATGGAAACTACGTAGTTGGTAAGTTGTCAAGTTATGTACGATACAATGAAATATCTGTAACTGATTCTTATACTCCATTCACAATTGAGGATGATAAAGAAGCCGCAGATAGAGCAAAACTTGAATACGAAGCAGAAAGAGATGCTCTGGATTATAAAGAAGCCTTGTTAGATGCACAATTAGATAGTCTGACAACTGAACGAGAAGAAATAACGACAGAAAAAGAAAGTGTTCAAGCTCTGATTGATGAAAACGTAAAAAAATTCAAGTTGTTTGCTTAACAAAACAAAGATTAAAAAATCCCTCTTTTATAAAAAGAGGGATTTTTTTGTCGTTATTGCAGTTAATTACTTTAAAATTATTAAAATATGTGAAGTTTTTTGTATTATATATCCAATTAGTTTCGTAATATGGTATAATGTATCAGTCTATATTTTATTTAGGGGTGTGTTTATTATGGCAATCAGTGAAAATTGTTCAGATTTAGAATTTGAAAAATTATTAGGAAATTACGATTATAGTTTTAAAAAAGGTGATTTGGTAAAAGGTGTTGTATGGTCTTATGATTCAGAAGGCGTTATTGTTGATATAGGTGCAAAAACTTCAGCAATTGTTCCTTCAAAAGAGGTTTTGCTAGATTCATCTACTTCTATTTCTTCTGTTTTAGAAAAAGGCAAAGAATACGAATTTTTGATTATCAGAGAAGAAGACGAAGATGGAAGATTTGTTCTTTCTCGTAAAAAAGTTGATTTGGCTTATAACTGGAAAGAATTGGAAAAACTTAAAGAAGCTGATGAAGTTATCATGGGCGAAGTGGTTTCTTGTGTTAAAGGCGGTGTTTTAGTTGATATTTTAGGTATCAGAGGTTTCGTTCCATCAAGTCATTTGAGAGCAAAAGATGGAGAAATTAAAGTTGGCGACAAGATTGAATTGAAAATCTTAACTTTGGATAGCCAACAAAATAACTTCATTCTTTCAAATAAAAAAGTTTTCGCAGAACATGCTGAAGATGCTAAGAAAATGGTGTTCTCACAAATTGAAATCGGTCAAGTTTTGAAAGGTGATGTTGTAAGAATTGCTGATTTCGGTGCATTTATTGATATAGGTGGAGTTGATGGTTTGCTTCCTCTATCTCAAATTTCTTGGCGTTGGGTTGATCACCCTAGTGACATCTTAAAAGTTGGTGAAAAAATTGACGTAGAAGTTATTGGTGTTGATCAAGAAAAACATCGTGTAAGTTTGAGTTTGAAAAATCTTGAACCAGATCCTTGGATTGAAGCAGAAAAACAAATTTCTGAAGGTGATGAAGTTGAAGGAACTATAACAAGAATTAAACACTTTGGTGCATTTGTTGAAGTGTTCCAAGGTGTTGAAGCTTTGTTACCTCATAATGAGTTGTTAGATTATCAAAATAACAATGATGTTATCTTAAAAGTTGGTGATAAAATTAACACAGTAATTTTGAAATTCAATCCTGCTGATAAGAGAATTGCTTTAGGCTTGAATAAAAAAGAAGATAACGAATAATTTAAAAAAACAAAAGTTAATATTTAGTTTATTTTGCCATAAGTAGAGGTTATTTTTTCTTTACTTATGGTAAAATATATATAGAAGTATTGATTAAGAGAAATTGAATTATGATTAAAACAAAAAGAAATGCTTTTACGTTAGCTGAAATGCTCATTGTTATGGGCTTGTTAGGTACTATTTGTGCGGCGTTAATGCCTACAATTCAATCAATTCAGCCTAATCAAAATAAAATTCTTTTAAGAAAAGGTTATAACGTAATTGAACGTACTGTCAATTTGTTAATAAATAATGATGATTTATATCCGAATGATACGGCTTTTGCCGATGCCACTTATGGTGGGCCATTGAAATTTTGTCAAAATTTCCAAGATTCTTTAAATATGATTTCTTTTGGTAATTGCCCAACAACAGGTGGTCCAGTGTTTATCGGTACTACTCCTGATGGTATAGAATGGTATTATACTGCAGGCGAGTTTACGCAAACTGCAAGTGCTTTTAATAATATTGTTTTGTTTGACGTTAATGGTAGTTCAAAACCACCTAATTGCTCAAGTTTTGCAGCTGGTTTCCCAAGTGGATATTCAACTTGTGAAGCAGGAAAATCTCCTGATTTGTTTAAAGTTGGTATAAGATGGGACGGAAAAGTTCACATGGGTGGCGCTATGAATGAAACTGATGCTTATGCAGCAGAAGTTTTGAGTTCTATTACTAATAATTTGAATAATTAATAGTTTAAAAGAAAGGCTTTTATAAGAATTGTTATTTGTAAGAAAAAATAGAAAAATATTTGGATTTACTCTTGCTGAAATGTTAGCAGCGTTATTGATTGTTTCTGTTTTGGCTGCGGTTGTTGTTCCAGTTTTAATGACAGCTGTTCCTTCTACAAATAAAACTATGCTTAAAAAGGCTTATAGTACAACTGAAAAAACTATATTTCATATTTTGGCAAAAAAAGATGCAGATAAAAATTTTATCTTTAAACTTAACCAAGCTTTTATGGATGTTACTCCTGATGCGAATACAGGTACGATGAACAAGTTTTGTTTTTATTTTAAAGATACTTTGAACACTATTGATGTTACTGGGGTTGATTGTCCTGCTGCGGGTGTTGTTAATACTGTTCCTATAAGATTTGCAAAAACTCCTGATGGAATTGATTGGTTTATTTCACCATCAAATTTTCAACCTATAAATTATGATGAAGTTGCAAGACGTACAAACGAAGCAATGCAAGCGTATGCTAATCAACAAGCTGATAATGCTGTTAATGCAAAAATGTCAGAGATTGAGCAAAAAGCAAATGCAGCAAAAAATGTAGCTTTAAATGAAGCTCTTGCTACTCCTATTAAAGAAGTTGATACGGATTCTTCTGTAAGTCATCATTGTAGTCTTACTTCTTGTGATTGTCCAAAATCACAAGAACTATATCAGTTTATTAAATTTTCTAAAAATACTACTGGTGATACTTTGATAGATTTAAATTATCCAAATGAATTAGCTGAAAGAGAATTGTTTGATATGACTTTTGGTATGTCTGTAAATCCTTGTGATAATACTTTAGATCCTTCAAGTCCTTGTATAAGTACAGAGGAAAAAGATTATTATCAGAGTTTCGATTTTGGTGCTACAGGTAAAGATGTCTTTTTTATAAGAGTTACGACCAAGAAGACACTTTTGCTTGCTTATTCGTTTGAGATTCGTGGAAATACTTATCAAGAGTTTACATCTAGCGGTTCCGAAAATATTACAAGACAATTTGATGGAGCTTCAAATTGCCCTTGTAGTATGATTGACCCTAGATATGTTTGTGAATCAGAGTTTATAAAATCAACTTTTAATAATAAAGTTTCAGAACTTGTAAATAGAATTAATAATCATATTAGCGACCTTGTGAATACTTTTAAAAATACATTGCAAGAAACTGCTAATAGTCTTGCTCAACATAAATATGATGAAGTTAAAAATAGTTTGATAAATCAAATTAGAGAAGAGACTATGCAAACAGAAATGAATAATAAAACTGTTTATAATACATATTACCAAAACTATTTGAATTCTGCTCCTGGTTCTGGTAATCAGTTAAAAGATTTTCCTTTGAAAATTGTTGTAGATGTTAATGGTATGTCTAAGCCACCAAATTGTTCTGCTGACACAAGTGCTTATGCAGCAACATATATGCCTTCAGGATATCGTAATACGAATTGCCCTGACCCTGACACCTTTATTTTTGGTATCAGATATGATGGCAAAATTCGTATAGCAAATTCTGCATCAAGTTATGCAACAACTGCAGTTACGGATCCTGTTGCTAATAAATATTTACAAACTTTCATTAACAATTAAGTTTAAGTTTAACCTAGTTTACAGGAATATCGATTGGATATTTTAGTGTAACGGTGATGATTTCGCCTTTTTTAAGAACTACATCTTCACCTTTTCTAAATATATCAGCTATGCTGTCACCAAATAAATACGCACCTCCAGCAATTCCGCCACCTAGTGCGCAAAATGGAACTGTTATTATTTTTGCACCTGTAAAAGCATCTCCAGCATTAATTCCTGTTTGTGTAGCATTTTTTGTTATTTCAACAGTTTTTGTCCAGTTGTTTTGTAGAGCTTCTCCGTATCCAAGAGAGTTGTATATTCCGCCTTCATAATTTTGTTTTTTGCAGTTGTAAAGAGCAAGTGAAAGTGGAAGTTGTCTGCCGTTTGGAGTTACAACGTGGTCAAAATCTATATATAAAACTGCTCCACGAGAAAGCATTTTGGCATTTTTTACTTTGTTTACTGTTCCTCTTACTATTGAACCAGCTGGTAAAATTACTGAGTTTTCAATTTTTTGGTCTTCAATTAATTTTGCTGAAAAATCTGCACCTTGATAAGTTGCGTATGTTGCAATTGTATTCAATAGTTCAAATTGAAGTTTTGTTCCTGCTGGAATACGTCTTGTTTTGGCATTTCCACTTAATGGAGCAGCTTCTACTTGTGATGCAAATATTAATATTGATAATGTAATAACTAATGTTTTTATAAAGTTTCTCATGTTTCCTCCCTGTTTTTTCTTTATTTTAAAATAAAATTTACTCTTTTGCAAAATTTGAAATAAAATTTATAATATTGTTAGGGATATTGTCATGGAATCTTTAAACTGGATAAACAATTTAATAAATTATAATTTTTTATCAACGCAAGATGTTGTTGATGGTTTTGATATTGTTCGAGATAATTTAGGGTTTGAACATTTTTATTTGTTTTTCTTAAATCCAGAAGATTTGGAATTAAAGTATTCTGATACTTCTTTAAAATCTTTAAAAGTTTTAATTGATGAAAAGTTTAAGTCTGAAATTTTTAGCTCTAATCAAGTGTCAAAACTTCCGAGTGAAATTAACAAAGATTTGAAATTGAAAAACGATTTTTACATTGTAGAAAAATTGTCTTTGAATGGAACAATTTATGGTGTGATTATTTTTTCTTTCGATAAAAAAGTCGTGTATAATGAAAAATTTAGTGTTTTTGCTTCAATAATTTCATATAAAATCAAAGATAAAGAGTTGTCTGAGGTGTTTACTCAGCAATTAAAAGCTATTCAAGACGGTTTTGTGGAAACGAGAAATGCTTATAAAACAATTAAAGAGCAAAATGAAAAAATCTTAAAATTAGATAAAATTAAAAATGAGTTTTTAGCCAATGTAACTCACGAATTGAGAACTCCTTTAAATTCAATAATTGGGTTTTCTGAAATGCTTTCGACAAAACTGTTTGGGGATTTAAACGAAAAACAATCTGAGTATGTTGGTGAAATTTATATTGCAGGTGTTCATTTGCTAGGTATGATTAATGAGATTTTGGATATTTCAAAAATTGAATCTTGTGCGATGAAGTTGAATAAAAATAAATTCTTTATCTCAAGAGCTGTTGATGAAGTTTTGAATGTTGTAAATCCTCTTATTGTAAAAAAAGAAATTAAATTAGAAAAAATAGTTTGTCCTGAGGATTTTGAAGTCGTTGCAGATTTTCAAAAAATCAAACAAATTTTATATAATTTGGTAAGTAACGCTATAAAATTTACTAAAGAAAGTGGAAATATAAATATTTCTGTTAAAAAAACAAAATCTAAATTTGTTATTTCTGTTCAGGATGATGGCATTGGTATTCCAAAAGATGCACAAGAAAAAATCTTTGAAAAATTCTTTCAAGTTGAATCACCTTATCTTAAATCAGAAAGTTCTACAGGATTAGGTTTGACTATTACTAAAGAATTTGCAATTATGCACGGTGGTAATATTAAAGTTGAAAGTGAACCAAACCAAGGTGCAAAATTTGTTGTAACTATGCCTTTGACTTAATGAAATCAATAATTTCTTTTGTTGAATAAATGTCTTTTACAACCAAAAAGTTTAGTTTTGTTTTTTCTTTTACGTCATCAAGTGTTTTTCCGTTAAGAAAATCTTGAGTATATTTTCTAAGCATTACGCTTGATATTATGACTGTTGTATTTTTGTCTTTTATTTGTTTTAGAGTTTTTGTTAAATCGTCTGATGTTACAAGTCCTGCAACGCTTATTGAATTTCCCCAAAAGTCTGATGATACAGCATCAACTGAAACATTTAATCCTTTTATGTTTGCAAGTTTTCTTGCTATTTCAATGAATGCAGGTTTTGCAAGTTTTGAAGTTGCGAAAAATATACTTGTTTGAGTTTTTAACTCTTTTGGTAAATCATTTGAATTTTCTTCAAAATCGTTTAGCAACAATCTTAATGCTCCAACTCCATCGTCAAGTTGTGAAAAATCTCCGTAATATTCTGCTTTTGGAATTTCTTGCTCTGCAAGTGCAAAAAATTCATCAGAACAGCAAGCTATGTTGGCTTTTACGTCTTTGTTGAATTTGTTTACTATATCTATCGTTTCTTTTGCAATTGTTTTTGTTACTGGTTTTAAAACAGAATTTTTTCTGTATTTTGTAATCCCTACCGGCACTATTGCAATTGATACTACGTTTTTTAGTTTTGATAAGTCGTTTAAAGTTCTTTTTAATTCTTCTCCGTCATTGAATGTTGGACATAGAACAATTTGGATATGAACAGGAATTTCTAATTTTGCTAACCATTTTAAATTTTTATATATGGTTGCAGCGTTTGGGTTATTAAGCATTTTTACTCTTAAATCAGGATTTGTTGTGTGTACTGAAATATAAAGAGGTCCAAGTTTTAATAACTCAATGCGTTTTTTATCTTTTGCAGAAAGATTTGTAAGAGTTATATAAGTTCCTTGTAAATATGACAATCTGTAATCATCGTCTTTTATATATAATGTATCTCTCAAACCTTTTGGTTGTTGATCAACAAAGCAAAAGATACATTTATTACAACAAGGTTTAACTTTGTCAAAAACTGCACTTTCAAATATTATCCCTAAATTATCATCGTAGTCTTTTTCAAGTTCAATTATTTCTTCTTCACCATTTTTTTTCTTTATTTCCAAAGTTAAAAATTCGCTTTTGCACAAAAAATTGTAGTCGATTAAATCGTTTATTTTTTGTTCGTCAATTGATACGATTTCATCGCCTGCTTGAAGTTCTAATTCTTCTGCGATTGAGTCTTTTTCTACGCTATTTATTATTGCTGGCATTTTAAATTTTTCCTAAATCTTTTTCAAAATTTTCTACTAAGTTTATAAAGTTTTTATATTCCATTACAGTGTTATCTATCATCATTCTCGCATAAAAATCAAGTTTTTTGTCATCTTTTAAAATCTCTTCTGCTTGAATTTTATGTTCATAAGCTTTATTTTTTATTGTGTTAAATAATTCTTTTCTGCTTTCTGGAGAAAGGTAAGTTGCACAAGAAATTTTTATTGCTGCCGCTGATTGAAATTGTAAAGGGTTATCAGATATTGGTTCAAGTGCCAAATATTTCAATTTATCTTTACCTTTTTCTGTAATGGTATAAATTCCTGATAATTTTCCCCCTTCAGACATTTTTTGTCTTACTTCGATTGAGTTTTCTTCTTTTAATCTATCAAGTGCAGGTTTTATTGCTCCAAAACTTGGTTTTGAATATGTGCCAAAAACATTATGAATGTATGAGTGAATTGCATACATTGTTAATGAATTTTTGTATAGAGCGTATAATATCATTAGTTCAATCATATTTTGATTTTATCATATTTAGTATAAATTTCTTTTTGTTAAGTTTTGTATTGATTTATTTTTTTTATAGCAATAAAATATATTTACTCTTTTTAGTATGGTCAAGTTAAAAAATTAGGTGTTTTGTTATGAAAATTAATTCTGTAAGTAATGGTAATTATTCAAATCAAGCTTTTTCTGGTTCTATAAAAATTAGTCAGAAGTCTTATGGTTCTATTATTTCAAAACAACATTTTATGACAGATAAAAATGGCGATAAATTGCTAGAAACTCTTTTGAAAAGTATAGCTCCACAAGTGACTGAAAAACCGAAATTTATTGTAGGTTCACAAATTGAAATTTTGAATAAATGTATTAATTATGTTACAAATACAAATTTAAAAGCTGACCCAAGAGCAGTTGCTTGGATTGAAAATGCTGGAAATAGCTTGTATAAATTTTTCCAAGGTACAGCACAAAATTCGTTCATTACTGTTTTAAAATTAAAATAATAGAGGTAAATAATGATAAATTCAGTTAATAATTCCCCATCTTTTTCAGGTCTTGCAAAATTATCTATTACAGGTAAAGAGGCAATTGTAAAGAAAACAACAAAAGAACAAGATAAATTAATAAAATTATATGCAGATGAAATGTCAAAAAGAGGTGTTTTGCTTTATCCTGTAAGTAAAGAAAAAGCAAATTTCTTCCAAAAAGTTATTGATGTTGTTATGGGTGGAAAATTTGATTATGGTGATACTCCAAAATATATGTCAAATATGTCCACAGCTTCAAGAATGAAAAATTCTCCAAGTCCAAATTATTTATGTTTTGGGGATTTGACTTTAGACAAACCTGGTAGTGTTGATTTTATTTTAAGATTTGATAAAACAGTTTAAATTATAAAAAAAACAGGATGTGTGTTTCCTGTTTTTTTATGTATAATGAATATAATTATTTTAATTAAAAATTACTAGGTGGATTTATGAATAGTGTATTAGAAAGCTCTGATATTAAGATTAGAGAGATTGTTGAATTAAACGAAATAAAGCATGTCGCAGTGATTATGGACGGAAATAGACGTTGGGCAAAATTACATAAGTTGCCAACTCCTATGGGACACAAAAAAGGTGTCGATGCTTTGAAAAATACTGTTAAAGCGTGTGATGATTTTGGTATTAAATATTTAACTGTGTATGCTTTTTCAACTGAAAATTGGAATAGAAAACCAGAAGAAGTTGATTTTTTGATGGACTTGTTTGGCAAAACTATTAAAAATGAATTACAAGAATTGAATGAAAAAAATGTAGTTATGTCTTTTATCGGAGATACAACTAAACTTGGTTCTAAATTACAAGAAATTTTGCAAAATGCAGTTGAAAAAACAAAAAATAATACAGGTGTTCATTTGCAAATTGCTTTCAATTATGGTGCTAGAGCAGAAATTGCAAGAGCAGTAAAAAGTATTGCAAGTGATGTTAAAGATGGAAAACTTTCAATAGAAGAAATTTCAGAAGATACGATTTCAAATGCTTTATATACATCAAATATCCCTGACCCTGATTATTTAGTCAGAACAGGTGGCGAAATGAGAATTTCAAATTATTTGTTATGGCAAATAGCTTATTCTGAACTTATTATTATTGATAAATTCTGGCCTGAATTTGATAAAGATGTTTTAAAAGAGACTATTTTGACGTTTAATTCACGTCAAAGACGTTTTGGGGCATAGGATAATGCAAATTGTTTTAGCTACTTCAAATCCGAATAAAGTCGAAGAAATTAATGCAATTACGCAAAAATCAGGTATTGAATTTATTTTGCCTCCAAGTGAATTTAATCCTATTGAAAATGGGAAAACTTTTGAAGAAAATTCTTATATAAAAGCAAAAGAAGCAAATAGATTAACAGGCATGATGACTTTGGCTGATGATTCAGGTTTGTGCGTAGATGCGTTGAATGGCGAACCTGGAATTTATTCTGCAAGATATGCGGAAACTCCAGCAAAACGTATTGAAAAATTATTAAAAAATTTAGAAAATGTTGAAGATAGAAGTGCAAGATTTAAATGTGCAATGACGTTGATTGCTCCAAACGGAGAACTTTTATTTAGCACCGTAGGTGTTTGTGAAGGTGAAATTGCTTATGATGTAAAAGGTCAAAATGGTTTTGGTTATGACCCAGTTTTTGTTGTTGCTGGAAAAAATATGACAATGGCAGAACTTTCAGAAGATGATAAAAATAAAATTTCTCACCGTGCAGTTGCATTAGAAAAAGTTATGAAATTTTTGTGTAAATAGTTGTAAAAATTCTTGATTTTATTTGTGTTTGTAGGATAATTATATTGTGATAAATTTCACGGTTTAATTACGTTTAAACAATTTAATTGGAATTATAGTTAGACAAAGGAGAAAACGATGACAACTCAAAGTCCTGAAAAATTTGACTTTGGCAAAGTTGACAAAATCATGGAAGAATGTGGTGCTGATAAATCACATTTGATTGCAATTTTGCAAAATGTTCAAAAAGAATTTACTTATTTACCAATTGATGTAATGACTTACATTGGTACTAAAATTGAAGGCTTATCACCAGCAACAGTTTACGGTGTAGCTACTTTTTATGCTCAATTCTCATTAGAACCAAAAGGTAAATATCAAATTAAATGTTGTGATGGTACAGCATGCCACGTTCGTGGTTCAATGCCTGTTATGAACGCAATAAAAGCAAAATTAAAATTTGCTGAAGGAAAAATGAGAACTGAAGATGGTATGTTCTCATTAGAAACAGTTAGCTGTTTAGGTGCTTGTGGTCTAGCTCCTGTAATGGTTATAAATGAAAAAGTATATCCTCAAATGACATCTGATGCGGTAAAAATCGTTTTAGATGAAATTATAGCTCAAGAAGGGGGTAAATAATGAATATTGATATTAAAAAAGAACAAGATAAAGCTCAAGAACTTATTAAAGCTCAAGGTTTCAGAGTATTAGTATGTTCTGGTACAGGTTGTATGGCGAACGGTTCTGCTGAAATTATTGAAAAATTTGCAGAATTAGGTGCTAATGTATCAACTCTTTCAGATTATGACAAATTAACAGTTGTTCCAACTGGTTGTCATGGTTTCTGTGAACAAGGTGTTTTGGTAATCTTGCCTGACCAACACACAACTTATGTAAAAGTTAAATTAGCTGACGTTGAAGAAATCTTCAATTCTCACATTGTTGGTGGAAAACCAGTTGAAAGACTTTTATATACAGATCCAAAAACAAACGAACATGTTCAAAAAAATGATGACATTAATTTCTATGCTAAACAAACTCGTACAGCATTAGCAAACTGCGGTAAAATCAACGCTGAATCATTAGACGAAGCTATTTCAGTTGGTGCTTACGAAGCTTTGTATAACATCTTAAATGAAAATAATCCTGACTCAGTTATTCAAGAAGTTCTTGATTCTGGTTTGAAAGGAAGAGGCGGTGCAGGTTTCCCAACTGGTTTGAAATGGAAATTTACTGCTGCTAACAAAGGTGGAAAATCTTACGTAGTATGTAACGGTGACGAAGGTGACCCAGGTGCATTCATGGATCGTTCAGTTATGGAAGGTGACCCACACAAATTGTTAGAAGGTATGGCAATTGCAGCATTCGCTATTGGAGCTGACGAAGGTTATATTTACGTTCGTGCTGAATACCCTCTAGCTATTAAACGTTTAAGAAAAGCTATTGCAGCTGCTGAAGAACGTAATTACTTAGGTAAAAATATTATGGGAACTGATTTCTCATTCACATTACATATTAAAGAAGGTGCTGGTGCTTTCGTATGTGGTGAAGAATCAGCTCTAATCGCTTCAATCGAAGGTGAACGTGGTATGCCAAGACCAAAACCACCTTTCCCTGCAAATAAAGGTTTGTTCGGAAGACCAACATTGATTAATAACGTTGAAACTCTTGCAAACATCCCTGTAATTATGCGTAAAGGTGCAAAATGGTTTGCATCAATGGGTACTGAATCAGCTAAAGGTACAAAAACATTTGCTTTAACTGGTGAAGTAAACAACACAGGTTTGATTGAAGTTCCAATGGGTACAACTTTGAGAGAAATCATTTTTGATATCGGTGGTGGTATCAGGGGCGGTAAAAAATTCAAAGCTGTTCAAATTGGTGGACCATCAGGTGGTTGTTTAACTGAAGAACACTTAGACTTACCTATGGATTATGAAAGTCTTGCTAAAGCAGGCGCTATGGTAGGTTCAGGTGGTTTGGTTGTAATGGCTGAAGATACTTGTATGGTTGAAGTTGCAAGATTTTTCATGAACTTTACTAAAAATGAATCTTGCGGTAAATGTGTTCCTTGCCGTGAAGGTACAAAGAATATGTTAAAAATTCTTGAAAAAATCGTTAAAGGTAAAGGCGAATTAAAAGACTTAGAAGTTTTGGAAGATTTAGCTAATACTGTTAAAGACGGTTCTTTATGCGGTTTAGGTAAAACTGCTCCAAACCCTGTTTTATCAACTTTGAAATACTTTAAAGATGAATATATTGCTCACATTGTTGATAAAAAATGTCCAGCAGGTGTTTGTACTGCTCTTAAAACAATCAAAATCAAAGAAGATTTGTGTAAAGGTTGTACAAAATGTGCAAGAACTTGTCCTGTTGGCGCTATTGAAGGCGAAGTTAAGAAAGTTCACACAATCAATCAAGCTAAATGTATTAAATGTGAAGCTTGCTTGAAAGGTTGTCCTTTCCACGCAATTGTTCAAGAGTAGTTTAAATTTTATGTAAAGGAAAAAGAAAATGAGTGAAGATAAAAAAACATTATTTATAGATGGTGTGGAAGTTGAATTCACAGACGAACCAAATATTCTTGAAGTTATTAGAAAAGCTGGTTTGAATGTTCCAACATTCTGCTACCGTCCAGACCTTACACAATTCGGTGCTTGCCGTATGTGTGTAGTTGAAGTTGAATATCCAAACGGAAGAGTTATGGTTAATTCTTCTTGTACAATGCCTCCTGAAGCAGGTATCAATGTTAAAATTAATTCAAAAAGAGTTAGAAAAATTAGAAAAACTGTTTTGGAATTACTTTTGGCTAACCACGATAAAGAATGTACAACTTGTGATAAATCAGGTGCTTGTGAACTTCAAAAATATGCTGAAGAATACGGTATCAAAGATATTAGATTCCCTTCAAAAGAAAAAGAAGAATACTTGCCAATTGATGATTCAAATCCTTCAATTGTTAGAGATCCAAACAAATGTATTTTGTGCGGAGCTTGTGTAAGAGCATGTTCTGAATTCCAAGGTCATTCTGTTCTTGGTTTTGCAAACAGAGGTTCTGCTACAGTTGTTCAACCAATGGCAGGAAAATCTTTGTCAGATGTTGATTGTGTATTCTGCGGTCAATGTCAAGCAGTTTGCCCAACAGGTGCATTAACAGTTAAAAACAACGTTGATCAAGTTTGGGATGAAATCAATAACCCAGATAAAAAAGTTGTAGTTCAAATGGCTCCATCTGTTAGAGTTGGTTTGGGTGAAGCTTTTGGTATCGAAGTTGGTGCAAACGTAATTGGTAAATTGAATGCAGCTTTGAGAAAAATTGGTTTCGATTTCGTATTCGATACAAACTTCTCTGCTGACCTTACAATTATGGAAGAAGCAACTGAATTTTTAGATAGATTGAACAACAAGAAAACATTACCTTTGTTTACTTCTTGCTGTCCAGCTTGGGTTCGTTATATGGAAACTCAACACCCAGATATGTTAGGTCATTTATCAAGTTGTAAATCTCCACAAGGTATGTTGTCTTCTGTATTAAAAGAATTAGTACCTGAAAAATTTGAAGGTGTTACAAAAGACAATTTAGTAGTTGTTTCAATTATGCCTTGTACAGCTAAAAAATACGAAGCAAATCGTTCTCAATTAACAAAAGATGGTAAAGCTGATACTGATTATGTATTGACAACAAAAGAAATCGCTCAAATGATTAAGAGCGCAGGTATTGACTTTGCTTCATTGAAAGAAGAACAAAATGATTCTCCATTCGGCAAATACACAGGTGCTGCTACTATCTTTGGTGCATCTGGTGGTGTTGCTGAAGCTGCTGTAAGAACAGCTTATGAAGTTGTTACAGGCGAAAAATTGAATGATGTAGATTTCAAAGTTCTTCGTGGTGTTGATAAAAATTCAAGAACTAAAGATGCTGAAGTTGATATTAAAGGCACTAAAGTTCGTGTAAGAGTTGTTTCAACATTGAAAGAAGCTGAAAAATCAATTCAAGAAATTAAAGCAGGTAAAGCAGATTTCCATATCTTAGAAGTTATGGCTTGCCCAGGAGGATGTATCAATGGTGCTGGACAACCTGCAAGTTGCAACAATTCTAAAATCAAAGAAGTTCGTGCAGAAGGTCTTTATAAAGAAGATAGAGAACTAGATTTGAGAAAATCACACGAAAACCCTGACGTTAAAAAACTTTATGATGAATATTTAGAAAAACCAAATTCTCATAAAGCTCATGAATTGTTACATACAGTTTATGCTGATATGTTTGCAAACGGATATAAAGATTTGAAATAGTCTTGGTATTGGTTTAACGCAATAATAAAAAATACGTTCGTTGTTGAAATCAACGATCGTATTTTTTTATTATATTGTATATTAGTATATAAAATATTATTAGGAAGTTTATGAAGCATTTTGATTATACAGAATATATAAGTGTTGAAAAACTTGAAAAGATTAACGCAGCTTTATATAAGTTGTTAGGTGTTAGCATTGTGCTTTTTAAAAAAGGACAAGCGTTCAGTGTTGAAACTGTTAATTCTGATTTTTGTAAATTGGTTTTATCAACACATTATGGTCAAACTCGTTGCAAACAATGTATTAGACAATTAATGGATCAAGTTTCTGAAACAAAAATGCCTGCAATTTCTAGATGTCATTTAGGGCTTTTTGAATTTATGCTTCCTGTCGTTGCTGATGGTTTGATTATTGGTTTTGTTTTGGGTTCTTGTCGTCCAACTGATTTTGAACACTCTCGTGATGATAATAGGAAAGCTGCTAGGGATATTGAAGCCGATGAGATGAAATATCTAGAAGAACTTTCAAAATTAAGACCTGTAGAAAAAAATATGTTAAAAAATGTCATAATGTTTCTTGCAATGTTTACAGAACTTTTAACAGATTTAACATATGAAAAATTTGAAATTGGTTTAAATCATGAAAAAGAAAAAGTTATAAGATTTATTGTAGAAGCTATCAATTCTTCTTTTGATATTGATAATATATTGACTATTGTGTGTCGTGAATTGGCAAATCTATTACGTTCAGAAACTTCTTTGATTGTAAAAATTTCAAATGATGGAACTACTGAAATTTTGGAAAGTTTTACAACAATTAATAGTAATTTGAATAATTTTGTTAGTGGGCTATTAGCAAACAAGGAAGCTTGTCAGTTTTTTAAAAATTACTTGTTCACAGATAAATCTATTAATATGTTAAATCAAGATTTATTTGATGCTCCAGAAACTCCAAAAATAATTAAAGATGCTTTTGCGAAGGTTAGTGGTTTTTCTGCTATTGCTTCTGCTATGCAAACTTCCGAAAATTATAGATTATTTTTGATTGCTGGTAATAGAAACAGAAATTGGTTATGGACTTCTGAAGATATAAACTTCTTGAGTATTTTGGCAAAACAAATTTCAAATGCGTTAAAACAAGCGAATTTGTATAATGAATTATTTATAAAATCTCAAACTGAACAAGCTATTCTTAACAGTTTACCATTCCCAACTTGGTTAAAAAATAAACAAGGTGAATATTTAGAAGTAAATGATGCTTTTTGTAAGAAACATAATGTTGAACATGACGATATCGTTGGTAAAAACGATTTTGATTTGTATAATGCAGATGATGTTGCTAAAAAATACAAAGAAGAAGATGATATTGTTTTGTCGTTCAATGATAGATTTGTAGTTGAACATAAAAACAATGAAGAAAATAATCTTCCTGGTTGGCAAGAAGTTTCAAAATCACCAGTATTGGATGAAAATGGTAATCCTTATGCAACAGTTGGTTTTGTAAGTGATATTACACAGAAGAAAGAATTAGAAAAATTAAAAGATGGCTTAATCTCAATAATGGTGCATGAATTAAGAACTCCTCTAGCATCTATAAAAGGTGGACTTGATTTACTTATGTCAGGTATGGCTGGCGAAGTGCCTCCAAAAGCCTTAGAAATGTTAAAAGTTTTGAAAGCTAATACAAACAGGTTGATAAAATTATCAGATGACGTATTAGATATTGATGGTTTAGAATCTGGTAATATGAAATTCTATTTCGATAGTTATGATGTCGTAAGTTGCGCAAATATTGCTATTGGTCAAGTTGAAGAATTAGCAAAAGAAAAAGGTATTGTGATTGAAAAAGAATTTGATTTTGAGTCAAGAGTTCTTGTTACTGATTCAGTTAGATTTGTTCAAATGCTTGGAAAATTATTGATAAATGCAGTTAATTTCTCTGGAAAAGTTGACTCAGATAAAAATGGTATTGTTACCGTAAAAATCTCTGCTGTTCCTGAAGGTACTAAATTCTCAATCATAAATAGAGGAAAAACAATTCCTAAAAATGTAAGGGATGGTATATTTGATAAATTCTTCCAAGTTGATACTTCTGATTCAAGAAAAAATGGTGGTGTAGGCTTAGGTCTTTCAATTTCAAAATATATTGCTGATAAATTGAATGCGAGTTTGAATTTTGTTTCTGAACAAGAAACTACAGAATTTAACGTGATTTTACCTAATGAAAAAGCATTGTAATTTTTCGTTGGATAAAAAGATTTTAAAAGAGGCGACTTTCAATTTTGAAAGTCGCCTCTTTTAGTAATAGTTCAATAATGTTACTTATCTGTAATTTTGGAATTGTAGCGGATAATCGTAGTTATCTGCATTTTCTCTTAACATTTTTATTACTGCTTGCAAATCATCTTTGTCTTTTCCGGAAACTCTAACTTGTTCACCTTGAATTGATGCTTGAACTTTGATTTTTGATGTTTTAATATCAGATACAATTTTTTTAGAAAGTTCTTGAGTTAATCCTTTTTTTAGGTTGTAAACTCTTCTTACGTTGCCACCTAAAGCATTTTCTATTGGTTGTGGGTCAAGAATTTTTATACTCAAATTTCTTTTTACCAATTTGCTTTGTAAAATGTCATAAATGTTTCTAAGTTTCATTTCGTCACAAGTTGTGATAGTGATTGCTTTATCCGCTTCTAAATTCACTTCAGAATTTGAATCTTTCAAATCAAATCTTGATGATACTTCACGTTTTACTTGATCAACTGCGTTTACAAGTTCTTGCTTGTCGTATTCAGAAACAATATCAAAACTACATTCTTTTGCCATATAAGCCTCCTTAAAATTTTGTTAAAATTATATCATAAACAAATTAATAATAAATTTTTGTGTTATTATAATTAAGTATAAAGGGGATTTATTATGATTACAGTAAAAGATGTAGAACATGTTGCAAAACTTGCAAGATTAGAATTGACAGAAGAAGAAAAAGAAAAATTCACTCGCCAATTAGGTGATGTTTTGAAATATGTTGAACAAATGAATGAAGTAGATACAACTGATGTTAAACCAATGGCACATGCTTTTGACGTTGTAAACGTTATGCGTGAAGATAAAGTTGTATATGAACAAACTAAAGAAGAATTGATGAAAAATGCACCAGACGTAGAAGATGGATTTTTCAAAGTTCCTAAAATTAATTAGTTTTAATATTGGTTGGTTGTTGTTTTATTTAATATGAGGGGTATGTTGTATTATGACAAAGTATATTTTTGTAACTGGTGGTGTTGTAAGTTCACTAGGTAAAGGTATTATTGCTGCATCTTTAGGTAAGTTGCTTACTGCAAGAGGTTATTCAGTTACTAATCAAAAATTTGACCCATATATAAACGTTGATCCTGGAACAATGAGTCCTTTTCAACATGGTGAAGTTTTCGTTACTGATGATGGTGCAGAAACTGATTTGGATTTAGGTCACTATGAAAGATTTACAGATACTTCATTAGGTAAAATTAATAATGTAACTTCAGGTAGTATTTATCAAACTGTAATTAAAAAAGAACGTAGAGGTGATTATTTGGGCGGTACAGTTCAAACAATTCCTCATATTACAAACGAAATTAAAGCAAGAATTAACCAAGCAACAGCTCAATTTAAACCTGATTTCCAAATTATAGAAATCGGTGGTACAGTTGGTGACATCGAAGGTTTACCTTTTATTGAAGCAATTAGGCAATTTAAAACAGAAGCTGGCTATGGTAACGCTATTTCTATTCACTGTACTTTGCTTCCATATTTACCAACTTCAGGTGAATTAAAAACTAAACCTTCTCAACACAGTGTTATCACTTTAAGAAGTTATGGTTTGCAACCAGAAATTTTGGTTTGTAGAACTCAAAGAGCTATTCCAAAAGTTGAAAGAGAAAAATTGGCTCTATTCTGTTCTGTTCCAAAAAATGCAGTTATTGAATGTCGTGATATGAAGAGTATCTACGAAGTTCCTCTTGCATTAGAAGAACAAGATATGGCTAAAGTTGTTTTAGAACGATTGGGCATGGAAGAAAAATCTCCAAACTTAAAATCTTGGGAAAAATTAGTTGATAGAATTAAAAATCCTGAAAAAACATTAAAAGTTGCAATCGCAGGTAAATATACAAAACTTTCAGATGCTTATATTTCAGTTGTTGAATCTTTGAAACACGCAGGTTATCAAAATAAAGCAAAAATCGAAATTAAATGGATTAATTCAGAAGAATGTGTAAGTTTTGATAATACTAAAAAATTGTTAAAAGAAGTCGATGCTGTTGTTGTTCCAGGTGGCTTTGGCGTAAGAGGTATTGAAGGTAAATTGAATGTTATTA
>JAZLGV010000128.1:0-15485 GCA_045616505.1 Candidatus Gastranaerophilaceae bacterium
TATCGGTGGTGACGGTTGGGCTAACGATATCGGATACGGCGGTATTGACCACGTTCTAGCTCAAAACAAAAACGTAAATATTCTAGTTCTTGATACAGAAGTTTACTCAAATACTGGTGGTCAAGCTTCTAAATCAACACCTACAGGTGCTGTTGCTAAGTTTGCTACTGGTGGTAAACCAACATACAAGAAAAACATGGGCTTAATGAGTATGTCTTATGGATATGTTTATGTAGCGTCAGTTGCTCTTGGTGCAGATAGAGCTCAAACTCTTAAAGCATTCCAAGAAGCTGAAGCTTATGATGGTCCATCTATCATATTTGCTTATGCTCCTTGTATCGCTCACGGTATCGATATGAGTAAAACTCAAACTGAACAAAAACGTGCAGTTGAAGCTGGTTATTTCCCACTTTACAGATATAACCCAGCTAATGAAAATCCATTCACTTGGGATGCTAAAGATCCTAAAGGAAGTTATCAAGACTTCATCAGAAGCGAAGGTCGTTATAAATCATTGTTGAAAACTAACCCAGAAGCTGCTGAAGAACTTTACACTCAAGCAGAAACTGATGCAGCAAAACGTATGGCTGTTTACAAATCAGTTGGTGAATTGATGAAATAAGTAAAATACTTAAATTAAGTATTTGAATATAAATCGGGACTTTTTGTTAATTCAAAAAGTCCCGATTTTTTTTTATAAAAATATATTTGAAATATTAAAGGATATTTTTTCCTTCTTCGTCATACATATTTTTTCTTTTATCTTTTATTTCTGTGATTTGTTCTTTGTAATTTTCTTTTAGTAACTCTCCTATTGATTTATATAGCATAAGCAAAGCCGTTTCAATGTTTTTTGAATTCATATTAATCATATCTTCTGCCATTTCAATGTTTGTCATTGAAAGTCTTGTTGTATCTCTAAAACCGCTTGATGCAAGTTTTAGTGCAAGATTGTTATCTGAACTTGCTTTGAATATTCCTTGAGAAACCAGCATTGGCATGTGAGAAATTAGTGCTACTGCCATATCGTGTTCTTTTGGTGTTGTTTGAATTGGAGTTGCACCAAGTTGTTCAATAATTTCTGTAAGTTTTTTTATTTGAGTGTTACTTGTGTTTTTGTATGGTGTTAAAACCCATTTTGCATCTTTGAATAAACCGACAAGAGAAGCATCAAATCCGTTGTTTTCTGTCCCTGCCATTGGGTGTGACGGGATAAAATTGTAATTGTAATCTTTTTGAGTTACGAATTCTTTTAGGCTACAACAGTCTGTAACAATTGTGTCTTTTGAAATTATTGTATTTAGTTTATCAAGGATTTCTAAGGTTTTGTTCATTGGTGTGCAAACAAATATAATTTCGCAATCTTTTAAGATATTCAAATCTGTTGATGCATTGTTTGAATATTTTTTAGCTTTTTCTATTGTTGCTTCTGATTTTGAAACTCCGAAAACTTCAAAGTCGTTTGAAAGTTCTTTGAATATTGAGCCACCAATTAAGCCAAGACCAATAATTCCAATTTTTTTATTATTTTTCATAAAATTTATATTATCATACCTTTTGTTTGTTGTAAAATTTAATTATGGAAAAGAAAAGAATTACTATTCTAGGTTCAACTGGTTCTATTGGAACTCAAGCACTAGAAGTTATTGAAAAAATTAAAGACAAATTTGAAATAGTTGGTTTGACAGCTGGTAATAATGTTTCTTTGATAAAAGAACAAATTAGAAAGTTCAACCCAAGTGTAGTTTGTGTTGGTTCAGAAGAAGCCAAAAATGAACTTAAACAAGAGTTTTCTAGTTTGAAAGTTCTTTCAGGCAGTGATGGTTTAGTAGAGGTTTGTTCTGATAAAACTTTAGATTTGCTTGTTGTTGCAGTTTCAGGGAAAATTGGTTTGCGTCCAACTTTGACAGCTATTGATAACGGTATAAATATAGCACTTGCAAATAAGGAAACTCTTGTTATGGCAGGTGATATAGTTATGAAACGTGCAAAAGATAAAGGTGTTCCGATTTTGCCGATAGATAGCGAACATTGTGCTATTCATCAATGTATAAAAAATCTTGATGATGTTAGAAAACTTATCATAACTGCATCAGGCGGACCTTTCTTAAATAAAACTTTGGAAGATATAAAACAAGCAACAGTTGCACAAACTCTTGCTCATCCAAACTGGAATATGGGTAGAAAAATTACTGTTGATAGTGCAACATTGATGAATAAAGGTTTGGAAGTGATTGAAGCGCATCATTTGTTTTCAATGGATTATTCAAATATAGAAGTTGTTGTTCATCCACAAAGTATTATTCATTCGGCTATTGAATATAAAGATGGAAGTATTGTCGCTCAAATTGGTCTTCCAAGCATGCATATTCCAATTCAGTATGCAATAACTTATCCGAACAGAGTTGAAGGGATAAAAACAGGAAGTTTTGATTTTGTTAAAGCTCGTCAGTTTGACTTTTTTGCACCTGATTTTGAAAAATTTCCTTGTTTAAAAATGGCTTATGAGGCAGGTAAAATTGGTGGAAGTTCAACTGTTTGTTTAAATGCTGCTAATGAAGAAGCCGTATTTGCCTTTTTGGAAGATAAAATAAAATTGTTTAATATTGCAGAAATTGTTGAAGAAATGATGGCAAAACATAATGTTGTTAAAGCTCCAACAATTGATGAAATATTTGAAATTGATAATGAAATAAGAGTAAAAACAAGAGAATTTATTAATAAATAATTTGAGTAAATAAATTAAAAAAAGAGGCGATTTCTTTTGAGAAATCGCCTCTTTTTAAATTATTGAGTTTTTTGTTTTATTTAGTTAGTTCTTTAAACATAGCCATATATTTTTTAGCGCTAACTTTCCAGCTGTAATCGTAGCTCATTGCGGATTTTACTAATGTATCCCATTCGTTTTTGTCTTTGAATACGTTTACTGCATATTTGATACCGTTTAGCATGTTTTCAGAGTCGTAATCCCAGAATTTGAAACCATTTGCATTTTTGTAAGGATATCCGACAACTGTATCTTCTAAACCACCTGTAACTCTTACTATAGGTGGAGTTCCGTATCTCATAGCAATCATTTGACTCAATCCGCAAGGTTCAAATTTGCTTGGCATTAAGAACATATCTGCACCTGCATATATTTGGTTTGCAAGTTCAGGTGAGAATTGAGTAAATGCTCTTATGTTTTTAGTTGTGTGAGATAATTCGTTGAAGTGCGATTCAAGCCAAATATCGCCTGTTCCAAGAATTAAGAAATCTGCATTTATATTTTTTAATTCTTCATCGATACCCCAGAAAAGTTCAAACCCTTTTTGAGGTGAAAGTCTTGAGACCATACCAATAAGTGGTTTGTCTGGGTTATATTCAAGAGCAAATTTTTCGCAAAGGAATTTTTTACATTCTGCTTTACCTTTTTTGTATGAACGTTTGTCGTAATTTTTTGCTAAATTTTTATCTTTTTTAGGGTTAAATTCTTCTGTATCAATACCGTTTAAGATACCGATAAGTTTGTGGTTGTTGTCACGAAGTGTGCAATCAATGTGTTCGCCACCAAGTGGTGTTTGAATTTCTTTTGCGTAGTTTGGAGAAACTGTAACAACTTTATCAGCGTAGTTGATACCACCTCTCATCCAGTTTACATGTCCGAAAAGTTCTACACCCCAAGAGAACATAACTTCCCATTTAGGAATTGCTGCAAATTCTAATACATCATCGTAAAACATTCCTTGGTGTGCAAGGTTGTGGATTGAAAATACTGTTTTTGTTTTTGCAAAGAATGGGTCATCTTTGTAGCAAGTTTTTAAAAATACTGGAATCATACCTGTATGCCAATCGTTTGCGTTGATAATATCAGGTCTAAAGTTTAATAGTCTTGCATATTCAAGTACAGTTTTTGAAAATGCGATAAATCTTTCGTGGTTGTATCTTTCATCAATGTTGTATGGATAAACGCAATCAAAACATCCAAAATATTTTGGGTTATCTATGAAAAATACATTGATATTTGTGTCAGGCATTTTTGCCATATATAATTCAAAATTGTTTGAACTCCATCCAAATTGCATGTGTAATTTAGAATTTTCTACGTGTTTAAGTCCCCATTTTTCTTTGTCAATGCAACCATGTAATGGTGTAAAAACTGCGATTTCGGCATCTTTTTCTAGATATTTTGGTAAACTACCAACAACATCTGCTAGTCCGCCTACTTTTGAAAATGGTTTTACTTCTGCTGATGCAAATAAAATTTTCACTTTTCTTTCTCCTATATAAACTACTGTTTTTTATTGTTCGTTTTCTTCTGTTTCGGGTGTTGAATTTATTGTTTCATCCATTGTGTTTTCTTCTGCGTCTTGAACAAGATTTCTTCTTTGACCTTCTCTTTTGCCGCCAAAATCACTGTATGGATCGTCTTGATTTCTTCGTTCTAATCTTTCTCGTCTGTCGTCAAGGTTTTCAAATTTTTCTTTTCCGTATTCGACGTTATATTTTGTGTTTATAAATTTAGCACTAAGTAGGCAAGAGATTGCAGATTGTTCATCCTTTATTGATGTATAAATATCTGCTGTAAGTATTCTGAATAGGTAGAATACATAATCTGTTGTGTTTTCGTCTCTTTCTATTTGAATAACTGCATTATTTGCAATTCCAAGTGCTATATCGGTTTCATTTTGTTTGAATTTCAATAGCGTTATTAGATACCAAGAGATATACATAACAAGTTTCAAACCATTGTTTTTACTTAATTCAAGTACGTTATAGTATATCGATGATGCTTTTTCAATCTTTTCTAGTTTGAAATATGAATAGCCAATCAATAAGTCGCAAATAAGTTCTATTTGTGCTAGGTTGTTTACTTTTGCGTTGATTTTCGCTTGATAGATGTCGTTTGCAAATTTTTGTGCATCGATATCTTTGTTTTTAAATGCTTTTATTAAGTTTAATATTATTTTGTAGAATTTATTATCAATTTCTTGTGCTGAATTTTCATCAAAAGTTGATGGTATTCCTCTTATAACATTTGTAAGCTCTGTAATAAGATTGAAATGTTCAGGTAACGAGCCTACGTTAGTTTGGATTTTATTTGTAAATTCTTTTATTTGTTCTGTTGTTTTTAGCAAGATTATTTTTGCTAATGTAACAAATGTCATTGAGTCTAAAATAGTTTCTTCAAATTGTTTGTCGTTGAAGTGTTCAGGTTTTAGTGCAGAAATTGTATCTTGAGATATTGCATCAAGAACGGCTTCTCCTGTTTCTTCGCATTCTTTCAATTTTCCAACGCTGAATAAAACTTCAATTTTTATCATTGTTATTAAGAACATTGCAGATTTGAAGTTTTCGTCTTTTGGATTTATTGATGCGTTAGGGAATTTTGATAAAATTTTGTTTACAAGTTCAAGTGCATAAGAGTAATTGCCACCAATCAAACAGCTTTGTAGCATTTTGTTGCACATATTTATAATTTGTTTATTATCAACTGTTTTTTCAAGATTTTTTAGTATCGTGTTTGAAATATTGTATATTTCATTTGGTGTGTATTTGTATAGTAAGTTTGAAATGTTTTCGTAAACTTCAAGCTTATATTCATCAATTGTTTTTTCTGAATTTTCGTCTATATTGTTATCCAATAATTTTAGTAATTTGATACTACAATTTAGATATGCGCTGAAATCTCCCATAGAAGCGTTGATTTTTGCTAATTGTTCCCATGCTAAAAATTCTTTACGTTCGCTTTCTAAGATTTTATTTAAATCTGTTTCTATAGGGTGTTTTGTTGTTGGGATACATATTTTTTGTAAGATTTCGGTTGCAATTGCTTGTTGTTCTTCTTGTGTCAAAAGTCTTAGTAACGCTTTTCTGAATAACAGATAATTTTTTACATATAAATTACTGTTTAGTCCAAATATGAAATCTTTTTCACTCAAAAATTTGAATGCATTAACTCCATCAGGTACATTGAAAAGTTGGATTGTTCCAATATCAATAATTGGTCCAAATAGTAATACCATTGATAATAAGTGGAAAGCAGATTCGTTTTCTGTTTTTAAGTGTTGAAGTCTTTTTATTATAAGCTCAGAAAGTTTTTGAGGAATAAGAGCGTTGTTGCTAGTGTTGTTCAAAACTAAGACTTCACCGTTTTCTTCAAGTATTTCTTTTTCGAGCAAATGTTCAATTGCATTTTTGAAGAACATATAGCTGCCTTTAGCACCTTGCATTATTGCCATAAAATAATGACTTCCTGCAAGTTGTTCGTATCTTTTTCCTGCTTTTTCCATTATGTTTTTAACAGAAACAGGTTTTAATTTTATTTCTGTGTAGAAATCTGAACTTAATAAGAAGTGATTTTTTTTGTGTAGTAAGAATTTTGAATCAGAATTGATTATGAAACTTGTGCCTAGTTTGTCGTATTTTTCAAATATCATTTGTAAAATTTCATAAGACGTATCATCAATTTGTTCAAAATTTTCCACATAAATAAGAGTGTTTCCTAGTTTTTCAAAGATAGTTAAGAATATATCAAATAATGAAAATCTTACATCTTCAGGGTGTGGAAATTCTCTTTCTTCTAAGTTTATTAAAGATTTTATAAAACCAGAAGAATCAAGTTCTTTTAGTTGGCTAAAATCATTTTTTGCAAAATTTCTAGGGCTAAGTTTGTAGTTATTTAAGCCTGCTATTAGTTGATAGAAAAAGCCATAAGGCGTGTATTTCATTTCGTCATAACAAGTTACTATTTGCACAGATTTGAATATTTTGCTTTGTGCAAGATAAGATGGAATAGTGCTTGTTGGTAAATGATATTGTCTTTTTCCTCGAACAGAAATTATGTTTTTAGGTTTTGATTTTAGTGTGTTTAATAATATTGTCGGTAGTTCAAGAGCTGTTGTATTGATGAAAGAGCATTTTAAATTGTTGAAGTTAATAGAATCTTCACCATATAATTTTTTTTCTGCTTCATCTTCTTCATCAATAGGTATTTCTTCGATATTATTAAGTTTTGCAAGTGCAAGTTGATTTGGTTTTTCTTCTTCTTTTGGTTTTTCAATTTTTAAATGTTTCTTTAAATTCATTTCAAAGAACATTACCATTTGCCCTTTGATAAGTGCGGAAGAAAGAGAGTTTAAATCATATTCGCTTGCGATTTGTTCATTGATAGATTGGTCTGTGATAATTTGAAAACAATTTAGGTATTTGAATTCTTTTTTGTTATCACCAATAAGCCTGATATCAAAACCTGATTTGTAATCTTCGGGTTGAGAATTTATATCTCTTTTTAAAATTGCAATTTTACATTGAAGTAAAAAGTTTTTTGCTTTTTCTAGTTTGAAGTTTAAATTTGCAATAAGTTTAAGGATTTCTAAAGCTCCTTTTGCTGCGCTTTGGCAAGAGTCTTCAAAAGAAGAATCTTTGTTAAATCTTATTATGTATAAACCTTCAATGATTTCTCTTGACGTTCCAATGTCGCCTGAAAATTCTTTAATCATGTTATCAAGATTTGCTTTGAATTTTTCTGTGAGCTTTGTAGAACCCATTACTGAACGCATTTCTTCAATATTTGGAAATTCTACAGTCAAACAAGCAAATTCATCGATGTTTGAAGAATTAATTGCAACGCTAGTATAAGTGCTAAAACCGCATTTTGAACATTTTCCCTTGATAGTTTGATTAATTTTTCCGCATTGATGACATTTTGAAACAATAACAAATCCGCATTTTTTACAAGTATTTGTTTTGTTTACAGTTTGACATTTTGGACAAACAAGTTTTAATACTTTTTTACAATTCGGACAAGTTATTGCGTTATCTGGTATTTCTGCGTTACATTTTGGACAATTCATACTGTCTATAATACTTTAAAAACACTATTAAATCAAATTGTATATAAAATTTAATCTTATTATATGATATGATATTTAAGTATAAGTGTGCTATTATATTTAAATATGGAGAATAGCTTATGTTGAAAATACTTTTAGATCCTGGTATTGCAATTGTTATAATTACGTTTATAACTGTTACAGTTTACGTTATAAAGAAATATTTGTATATTAATAAAAAACTTGTAGAAATTTTGAGTTTTTTAAAACAGTTTAAAAAAACTGATTTGAAATTCAGATTTAAAGAACTAGATGATTTTATGAGTTCGAATCCTTATGTGAGCGATTTGTGGGCAGAATTTAAAAATACGTTGATGTTTTCTGAAAATGTTTCATTGAAAGACGATAAAGATAGCGTCGTTTTTGAAAACTTATCTGATACTATCACAAGTATTCAATGTTCAGTAGAACCTGCGTGTTTCTTTAATGAAGATACGTTGGCGACTTCAAGATTGAATTATAAAATGGTTCAAGTTGCTCCTACTGTTCTTACAGGTTTAGGACCATTGTTTACTTTCTTGCATATTGGGGAAGCTTTTTCAAAAGTAGATTTCTCTTCTCAAGATGCGACAGTTGCTTCAGTAGGAAATTTGATGGGAAGTATGACTAATGCTGCTACTGTTTCTGTTTTGGCGGTTGGTGCTTCTTTAATATTTATGATTACAGAAAAATTCTTGTATTCTATGAAATGTAAAAAACAAGTTTCTGAAATAGTTGAATTGATTTCTAAACTTTTTGAAAGTATTTCTTCTGAAAAATTCTTGATAGAATTATTAAAAGAAACAAAAATTCAAAATAATAATACAAAAAATTTACTAGCAGCAATGCCATTGCAGTTTAAAAAAGCATTAGATAAAAGTTTGACAACGATTTTAACTCCATACTTAGAAAATGTTTTGTATGGATTAAATCAAATTCAAGAAAACACGGCTGCTGCAAGTAAAAAATCTGGTGGCGATGCTGTTGATGATTTATTTTAAAGGTGTTTAGATGGCAAAAAGATTTCAACCAAAAACTGAAGCTGCTGATGAAAACGTATTTTGGACAACGATGTCTGATATGTTTTTAGGTCTTATGATGGTTTTTATGACTTTGTTTATTTTTGCAATGACAGGGTTTACACAAGTTAAAATGGAATCTCAAAAAGCACAAGCTGAAGTTGCAAAAGAATTAAGTGAAAAATTAAAAGAAAATAACATAGATGCACAAGTTGATAAATCAACAGGTCAGGTGAAAATTTCAGATTTGAATTTATTTGCAGTTGGTAGTGCTGACTTGACTGATAATGGTAAACAATATTTGAGTAAGTTTTTCCCGATTTACATAAAAACAATTTTTGAAAATCCAAAACTAAAAGGTAAAATTTCTAATATAACAATTCAAGGTCATACAGATTCTCAAATGTTTAAAGGTGTGACATCAAAGGAAGAACAGTTTGCAAAGAATATGGAATTAAGTACAAGACGTGCAAATTCAGTTGAAGATTTTTTGTTTAAAACTTCTTATGATAAAAATTATTCTGACGAATTATTAAAAATGCTTGTTGTAGAAGGAAAAAGTTCAACTGAGCCGATTATTATTAACGGACAGGAAGATTATGCAAAAAGCAGACGTGTTGAAATAAAACTTTCAGTTAAAACTATTGAAGGTGTGCAAGATTTATTTATGCAGAAAAAGTAAGGAGATTATATGGCGAACGAATTTCACCAAATTGAAGATTCATTAAAAACATTCTTGGTTGATCAACAAACAGATAAAAGAACCAATGTTCAAGCACTTGCAAGAAAATATAATAATTTGAAAGTTTCTGTTAATCCTAAAAAATATAATGAACCTCATATCATTATAAGAATTGGAATTTCTGAAGTTGTATATAATATTCAAGATGGTAAACATATTTTTGGCGGTCTAGGTGCTGATACAAAATATGTTAAACGTTGGATTGATAAAAATATCGGAAAAACTAAGTTACAAGAAATGTGGGCTAAGGCTACAAAAGTTCGTAAACTTGAACTTACAGATGATGAATCTATGAAGTTAGATCTTACTAAAAAGACTAAATTCAAAACTTCAGGCGATTTAGATGATATAGATGAGTAATCTAATATTACTAATTAGATACAAACTATTTGCATTTTTATTTTGTTTAGTTTATTATTTTTGTTATGACAAAGCCGAATGTATTGGAGTGCCTAAAAATAGCATTCCGTGGCTTTAGTTTACAGATTAATTAGATAAGGATAAATAATATGGGAATCAAAGGTAGAGTCGACAAAATGGTAGTATTAGCATGTGAAGAATGCAAAGAAAGAAATTATACTACTGTAAAAAACAAAAAAACTACAAAAGATAGAATGGAATTAAATAAATATTGTCCAACTTGCAAAAAACATACAACTCATAAAGAAACAAAATAGTTGTAGTGTAGTTTGATACTAGGGTTAGCGTCCTTAGTTCAGTTGGTAGAACGTCGGTCTCCAAAACCGGATGTCGAGGGTTCGAGTCCTTCAGGGCGCGATTTAAATAAAGGAAGAATATGAACAACGAATTTATAAATTCAATAGTAACATATTTAAAGGGTGTCAGAGCTGAGTGGGGTAAAATTGCTTGGCCAGAACGTCAACAAGTGATTGCAGAAACAGTTTTTGTTGTTGCAATTGTTGCTGTTTTTACTATTGCTGTTTATTTTATGGACATATTTTTCAAATTTGTTTTGGATTTTGTAACAAAAAGATAATAGAAAGATAAAAAATGGCTAAGAAAAAATTGGAAGAAAATTTAGAAGAAGTTAGTTCAGTTGAAGATGTAGCTGTCGAAGCAGTAGAAACTCCTATTGAAGAAGAAGCTGCACCAAAAGCAAAGCCAGCTAAAAAAGCTCAAAAACGTTGGTATATTGTTCATACATATTCAGGATATGAAAACAAAGTTAAGAGCAATCTTGAAAAACGTATTGAATATATGAACATGACTGAAAAGATTTTTAGAGTTGAAGTTCCACAAAAAACTGTAACTCAAGTTAAAGGTGGTAAGAAAACAGAACGTGAAGAAAAAATCTTCCCAGGATATGTTTTAGTAGAAATGATAATGGATGATGACAGTTGGTATGTAGTTAGACATACAGCAGGTGTTACAAAATTTGTTGGTTCTGCTAAAAAACCAGTTCCTGCAAAAGATAGTGAAATCAAAAAAATCATTAACCGTTCACAATCACAAACTCAAAAAATTCAACTTGACGTTAAAGCTGGTGATAAAGTTAGAATTATTTCTGGTCCATTCAGCGATTTCGTTGGAGATATTACAGAAGTTTATCCAGATAAAGCAAAACTTCGTGCAAATGTTTCTATCTTTGGTCGTGAAACACCAGTTGAATTAGAATACAAACAAATTCAAAAGTTATAATTTATAAAACAATAAAGTGTGGAAGAGGTTGCCCTCGTTTGTACCACAGAAGGAGAAAAAAATGGCAAAGAAAGTAATAGGAAAAATTAAGCTTCAAATTGAAGCTGGTAAAGCAAATCCATCACCACCAGTTGGTCCTGCTCTAGGTCAACACGGTGTAAACATCATGGATTTTTGTAAACAATTTAATGCAAAAACTGAATCTCAAGCTGGTTATATTATCCCAGTTATCATTGATGTATATGAAGATAGAAGTTTTTCATTCGTTGTTAAATCACCTCCAGCTCCAGTATTGATTAAAAAAGCTTTGAACTTATCAAAAGCTTCAGCAGCTCCAAATAAAGACAAAGTTGGTCAAATTACAAGAGCTCAAATGGAAGAAATTGCAAAAACAAAAATGGATGATTTAAATGCAACTTCTATGGACAGTGCTGTAAATATGATTAAAGGTACTGCTCGTTCAATGGGTATTACTGTTGCTGAATAGCAGAAGATTAAGTTACATAAATTAAATATTGGAAGTATCTTTTTTTAAAAGATGCGTTACTACCAAGAAAGGAATAAAAATGTCAAAAATTACTAAAAAACAAAAGAAAATACAGGAAATGCTTGAAGGTTTTACACAACCAGCTACAGCAGTTGATGCAATTACAAAACTTCAAGAAATTTCAAAAGAAACTTCAAAATTTAACGAAACTGTTGAATGTCATTTTCGTTTAGGTATTGAAGTTAAACACGCTGATCAACAAATTCGTTCAACAACTGTTTTACCTGCAGGTTTAGGTAAAGAAGTTAGAGTTTGTGTTATCGCAAAAGGACCAAAAGCAACTGAAGCTAAAGAAGCTGGTGCTGATGAAGCTGGTGCAGAAGAAATCATCGAAAAGATTTCTGGTGGTTGGTTCGAATTTGATACTTTGATTGCTACTCCAGATTGTATGGGTATGTTAGGTAAATTAGGTAGAGTTCTTGGTCCAAAAGGCTTGATGCCTAACCCTAAAACTGGTACAGTTACTATGGATGTTGCTTCAGCAGTTAAAGATGCAAAAGCTGGTAAAGTTGAATTCAGAGCTGACAAACAAGGTATGGTTCACTGTCCAGTTGGTAAAATCCAATTTAGCAAAGAAGATTTATCTAAAAACTTTGCAACTCTTGTAGATGCTATTTTGAGAGCAAAACCTGCTTCTTCAAAAGGTACATATATTAAATCATTGTATATCGCAACTACAATGGGACCTGGAATTAAAATCGATGCTAAAAACGTTGCATCTGAAATTAAAGAACTTCTATAATTAAGTAGAATAAATATTAAAATGGCGATTTTGATTTTTCAAAATCGCCATTTTTTACGTTATGTAATATTCTGATTTATAATTTTTTTTAATGGTATAATTTTTATATGGATAGAGGACTTTTTATTACATTTGAGGGCATTGATGGTTGCGGTAAGACTACGCAATTAAATCTACTTGCCAATTATTTAAAAGAAAATGGGTTTGAAGTTGTTATAACAAGAGAACCAGGGTGTAAAGGAATAGGCGAAAAAATTCGTTCGCTTCTTTTGAATTCAAAAGATGATGTTTCATCAAATTGTGAAGCGTTTTTGTTTTTAGCAGATAGAGCTCAAAATATTGATAATATTGTAAAACCAGCGGTTGAAAAAGGTGCGATTGTTTTGTGTGACCGTCATACAGATTCGACAATTGCTTATCAAGGTTATGGACGAGGTATTGATATCAATCATTTGAAAAAATTGAATACTTTAGCAACAAGTGATTTTTTGCCTGATTTAACTTTAGTTTTTGATATTGATGTTGAAACTTCTCAAAAACGTGTTGGTGATGTTAAAGACAGAATGGAATCAATAGGTGTTGATTTTTATAGAAAAGTTAGAAATGGTTATTTAGATATAGCTATCAATGAACCTAACAGAGTAAAAGTTATTAATTCAAAAGATAGTATAGAAAATATTTTTGAACAAGTAAAATCGTTAATTAAAGCGAAATTAGGGTAATTATTGTGTTTGAAGAAAAAACATTAAATGAGAAGAAAATTTTTGAAGGAAAGTGTATTGATGTTTCAGCATTTGATGTTTTGCTTTCAGACGGAAATAAATCTTATCGTGAAGTAATCAAACACCCAGGAGGTGTTGTGGTTGTTGCTTTAAAAGACGAAGATACAATTTTGATGGTAAAACAGTTTAGATTTCCTTTGCAAAAAGAATTAATAGAACTTCCTGCCGGTCGTTTAGAAGTTGGTGAAAATCCTGATGATGCTATAAAAAGAGAACTTTTAGAAGAAACAGGTTATGAGGCAAAAGAGTGGAAATCTTTAGGTTATATTTTTACAACTCCTGGAATTTGCACTGAAAAACTTTATTTGTATATGGCTAAAGATTTGACTTTTAAAGAACAAAATTTAGATGAAGATGAAATCTTGAAAGTGTATGAATATAAAATTAATGATGTTTTAGAAATGATTAAAGACGGAAGAATTAATGATTCAAAAACTGTTTGTGCTTTGACGAGGGCTTTTTTATGATTAAACTAATTGTAACTGATATTGATGGAACTATTTTAAGACGTGATTTTAAATTCAATCAAGAAGTAAAAGATTGTATTTCTGATTTAACAGGAAAAGGGATAAAAGTAGTTTTAGTTACAGGTAGAATGCACTCTTGTACAGAATTTATCGCAGACGAATTAAAACTTGATACTCCAATTGTTTCTTATCAAGGTGGTTTTATTAAACATAAAAACGAGGTTTTGTATAATAAAACTGTTAATCCGAAATTAGCAAAAGAAATTATAAATTGGGCAAGAGAAAATAATGTTCATATAAATATTTATTTAGATGATGAACTATATGTTGAACAGGATAATGATACTATCAAAAAATACGCAGAAGAAAGAAAAGCAGAATATAAAGTTGCATCTTTTGATACTTTAAATCTTGAAAATATAAATAAATTGCTAATTATAGATTTTGCAAATCCTGATATTGTAACTGAATATAAAAATTATTTAAGTGAAAAATATCCAGAATTGAATTTTGTAAAATCAATGCCATTTTTCTGCGAAGTTTGCAACAAAGAAGCTACTAAAAAGAATGCTGTTGAATATTTGAAAAAATTATGGAATATAAAAACAGAAGAAGTTATGGCATCAGGCGATCAAAATAATGATTTGTCGTTATTAGATTCAGCAGGAATAAAAATTGCAATGGGTAATGCAACTGACGAATTGAAAGCCGTTGCAACTTATGTTACTGATACTGTTGAAAATAATGGTTTTGTAAAAGCAGTAGAAAGGTTTGTTTATAACGATGGAAAAAATTAGAGTCGGAATTGGTTATGACATACACCAACTTCAAACTGGTAGAGATTTGATTTTAGGTGGGGTTAAAATTCCTTTTGAAAAGGGTTTGCTTGGACATTCAGATGCGGATGTTTTAATCCATGCAATAATAGATGCAATTTTAGGCTCTCTTGCTATGCGTGATATTGGAACTCTTTTTCCTGATAATGACGCAAAATTTAAAGATATTTCAAGTGTTTTGTTGTTAGAAAAAGTTTATGCATTGGTAAAAGAACAGGGTTGGAAAATTGGCAATATTGATTCAAATATTATTGCTCAACAACCGAAAATGATGCCACATATAATGCAAATGAGAGAAAATTTGGCAAAAGTTTTGGAACTTGATATTGAAGATATTTCAATAAAAGCTAAAACTAATGAAAAACTTGATGCGGTAGGCGAAATGAAAGCTATCGAAGCTAATTCTGTTGTTTTAATGATTAAAAAATAAGGAGTAATTTTAATGAAAATATTACATTCAATGATAAGAGTAAAAGATATAGATGCGTCATTAAAGTTCTATCAAGAACTTTTGGGGTTGCATGTGGTAAAGAAAAAACGCTTGGATGATTGTTATTTGTATTATGTTTCAGATGAAGATGAAAAATATGAAATTGAACTTGTAATTAACGACGAAACTCCTGCAAATGGTTATGAAATTGGTACAGGCTTTGGACATTTTGCGTTTGCACTTGATAGTTTTGAAGAATTTGAAGCAAAAATGAAAGAAATGGGAATTGAATATTTGTATGAACCATATCAATTATCTCAAGTGGGTTCAACAATTGCATTCATAAAAGACCCAGATGGCTATGAAATAGAATTGATAAAAAAGAATAAATAAGTTTATTATGAGTGG
>JAZLGV010000129.1:0-11969 GCA_045616505.1 Candidatus Gastranaerophilaceae bacterium
GTTTAATTTTTAAGTGATTAAAATAAAGGCTGCACCGACAAGCATAATTATTGTACCGATAGTTTTTTTAAACATATCTTTTTCGTTAAAATATTTGTATCCCAAAAAGATTGCGATAAGCGAAGATAATTGAAATAATGCCAATGATAATCCAACATCAAAATATTTAAACACGACATTGGTTGAATATTGCATAATTGTAAGACAAATTGTGATTACAAATATCCATTTATAATCTTTATTTTCAACAATTTTAAATTTGTCTTTTGCAAGAAGAATAAACAACGCAGAAAAAATAAAGCCTGCAAAAGCCCATAAAATAAAAGAAATTTGAGCAGAAGACATAATTATTATTTTTTTCAAGAAAGCAGCTTCAATTCCTGTTAAAAACAATGCCGCAAATCTTAATTGTATATCTTGTCTTTTGAAAAGAGCAATTGAAAAGCCTTCTTCTGTCGTATCAAAGTTTATCCAACTTCCTACTACAATAAAAATTAACCCCAAAAACCCAAAAATTGTAGGAATTTCCTTTAATAAAATAAAAGAAGAAATTAAACCGATTACGCATTTATAAGAATTAATCGGGCCAAGAATGGATAATTCTCCATTTTTTAATGCTTTTATAAGACAAACCGTTCCAAGAGTACAAAGCGCACCTGCAATAAAAACATAAGTCCAAAATTCAAAACTAAAACTACTCCAATTTATTCTGCTTGCAGGGATTAAGCACAAAATACTCATAAACAAATATGTATAAAAATTTATAAGTAATGATGAATATTTGCAAGCTAATTTTTTTTGAAAAGTGTTTGCAATTGGATTTGAGAAAATTCTCAATAATAGAAATGTTATAGCTTTTAACATAGTTTTATTATATCAAATAATTATTTTAAGATTATTTTTTTGAAATTAACATTTTGAGTATCAGAATTGTGGCATATTGCAATTGTATAATCTTTTATTTGTTCTGATATTTTAAATTTGCATTCTTTAAAGTCTTTTTCTGGAGTTTTTAATATTTTTATTTCTTTAGCAAAATCAATACAGACACTTTGCGGTGGAAGTAAAAGCCCTTTTCCGACAAGTTTTAAATAACTTTCTTTTAGCGTCCATAATTTATAAAATAAAGATGTTTCAAAATCCATAGAACTCCAATATTCAAATTCTTGTGGATGAAAAGCGTATTTACCAATGTTTTTAATCGCCACATTATTATTATATTCAATATCACAACCAATATTTTTAGAATCTACAGCCATAATAACGTAATCTTTACTATGAGAAATACTAAAATAAGGACCATTTTCTATGTATGGCTTTCCGTAAGATGTTAGTTTAATAGGGTTATTATTAGCTAATTTGTTTATAAATAAACCGCTAGCCAAACTTGCTAATTTATCTTCAATTTTTCTAAATTTAGAAATACGTTCTTGTCTTTCTTTAGGCAATTTTTTGACTAATTTATCAAAGTTTTCTATATCATTAATATTTGTTATATAAAGTTCCGTCATTACTTATTATTCCGATTTTATAATATTAATAAGATTTTCTATACAAGATTTTTCAAGAATATCCCATTTGAAACCTTGTCTATACAACAATTGGCAAGTGTAATCACAAGATATTTTGTTATATTCAAATTGTTTTCTAGGATATTCAGCTTGAAGAGAAAAAGTGTTTTTTATAATTTCATCTATTTCTTCATTAGTTTGTGCAATCTGAATTGCAATTTTGAAATCAGCTTCTTCCAAAAATCTTATTTCAATACCTGCTTTTACCATTTCCGTAATAATATCACCAAGGCAAACTGTGTGATTGTTGAATGGATGAAGTACAGTACAAGTTTTTGGAGTTTTTGCAAGTTCTAAAATTGCTTGTAATGTATCTTCTAATGATGAAATTGATACTGGCAAATTCATTTTTGAGAATGGGAAGGCTTTTATATAAGCGTATGTTTTTAATTTTTTCAATAATGAATTTGTATAACTTGATTTTAATGCTGATTTAATGTCATTTGAAATTATGTTATCTAATCTCATAATTTTGGCATTTAAACCTTTTTCACTAATAGCTTGTAAAATAGCTTTTTCTGCTTTGTATTTGCTTTTTATGTATTCGTTTTCAAAAGATTGTTCAATATACAAATCTTTTTCTGTAAGTGTTTGTATATCTTCTGTTGCAAGTTTTAAGCCTGCAACATTAGTTGTTGAAATTTGTATTAATTGGCAATTTTTATCAATACAATAATCAATCAAATTGCAAACTGCATTATAATTTGTGTTTTCAAGTGCTTTTGGATTATTCAAATCAGTTGAGTTTTTAAAATTAAAAATTGTGTTTATTGGTAAGTTTTTAACTTTTTCTAAAAATGCAATATCTTCAATATTACCTTCTCTGATAAATAATCTTTTGCCTAATGCTTCGCTAAAATCTCTGCCAAAATTATTGTTTAGAGCTTGTTTTATTGTTTCTATTGCTGAAACCTCTTTGTTTTTAGGTTCGATACAATAGATATTGCAATCGTGGTTTTTAAGTAGTTCAAACAACATATTTATACCTAAATATTCAGTTGCACCGGTAATTAATATGTCGCCTAAATCTTGCGTTGTATTTTTTTGAAATTCTATTAGATTATTTTTAGATAATTGATTATCAATCTTCGAATAATTAAATTCTTCAATTTCTGTATCAGTAATACTGTTTTCAATATCGCTTTCTATTAGTCTTGCTAAGTTTTCAGGAGTTTTATTTATAAATACTTCGCCATAATTTAGTTCATAACCTAATTTTTGAGCTTCAATTAAAACTTTTATAACGCTTAATGATGTGCCACCGATATCAAAGAAACTATCTTTAATTCCAACTTGATTTATATCTAAAACAGATGCGAAAATATTACAAAAATCTTTTTGAATTTCTGTTTTTGGTACGATATGTTCATTTTCTCTTGGAGCGTACGCTTGTGGTAAATTTGAACAATCAATTTTTCCATTTTCAGTAAGTGGGAATTTTGACATTTGTAAATAAGCTGTTGGTAACATATAATCTGCTAATGATTTTTTTAGTTCTGTCTTTATCAATTGAGGATTAATTCTATCATCAGCAGTATAATATGCACAAATTGCATCTTCTTCATTTTGTTTGCCTAAAATTACACAAACTTGATTTATGCCATTGATGTTTAGGATTTCGTTTTCAATTTCTTCTAAATCAATTCTGTAACCTCTTAATTTTATTTGCTTATCAAGTCTTCCGTGAATTACAATCTCTCCGTCATTGTTCCAACTTGCCAAATCGCCTGTTTTATAAACTCTTATGCCTTTGAATTCTCTAAATTTTTCTCCAGTAAGAGCCTCAAGATTGTTATATCCTCTTGAAACTCCGTATCCACCGATATAAAGTTCTCCAACAATTCCAACAGGAAGTTCGTTTCCGTCTTTATCAACAATAAATTCTACATAGTTTGTAAGTGGTTTTCCTACAGAAACTAGTTCATTTCCTGTTATAAATTCTTTTACGTTTGATGAAATAGTTGTTTCGGTTGGTCCATAAGTGTTAAATAGTTTTGCAGTTGTGATGTTTCTTAGTTTTTTAACAAAGTTTTCTGAAACTTTTTCCCCACCGAATATTATCACTTTAAAATCTTTTATTACATTTTTAAATTCTTGAACTTCGACAAATTGTTCAAGTCTTGATGTTGCAGAATTAAATCCATCAACATTTTCAGCATTAAAAAGTTGAGCAAGTTTTGTTGCATCTTTTGTTATTTCATCGCTAGGAACAACAAGTTTTACGCTATTACATAAAGCATATAAATGTTCTTTGAAACTCATATCGAAAGCAACAGAAGTAATACTTGCATATACAGAAACTTTTTCTTTTATTGCAACAAGATGTTTCATTGCGCTATTTGGAGTAAGAGCATTTGCAAGACTTTCGTGTTCTACCATAACTCCTTTTGGTGAAGAAGTTGAACCTGATGTATAAATAATGTATGCTAAATTATCTTTTTCAATTTTGCGTTCAGGAAGGATAATATTATTTGTTTTTAATAAATCTTCAACAGCAATTGCTTTTGTTTTTGTAAAACAAGACAACATATCTTTTGTTGTAATTACATATTTTACATCACTATCTTCTAGTATTGTTTTAATTCTTGTTGTTGGTTGTTTTATGTCGCAAGGAATGAATGTTCCGCCTGCTTTTAAAACACCAAAAATAGATGCAAATAATTTGCTTGTTTTAGGTAAAAGAACAAGAACTCTGTCTTCTATTTCTAAACCTCTTTCGATTAATGCGTTTGCGATTTTATTTGAGTTTTCGTCTAATTGTTTGTATGTAAAATTGCCGTCAGAAGTTGTCAATATTGTTTTTTGAGGAACTTCTTTTGCTTGTTTTACAAACATTTCGTGGATAAACGGGGTTTCTAATTTTTCAAATTGAGAAATTCTAAAATCTTTTAATTGCTTTTCTTGATTTTCGCTTAATACAGAAATTTTATCAATAAATTCTAATGGTGTTTCTGCCATTGTTTCAACAACTTTGACAAGAGAGTTTAAATAATTTTTAATAGTGTTTTCTGTATATAAAGCAGTATTATAAACCAATCTAACGCCAATGCCGTCTTTTGTATCAACGATGTTTACTGAGATTGGGAATTTTGGTTTTTCGATATTTAAGAATTTATTTTCTACTTCATATTCTCCAAGTTTGATGTTTTCTATTACTCCAAGTTGACATTCAAACATAATATTAGTGTTGTAATTATATTTTTCAACAATTTCAGAGTATGGGAATATGTCATTATATGTTGCATATTGCAAAATTTTGCTTACTTGTTTTATAAAACCTAAACAATTTTTATCTTTCGAAATTTGACAACCAAAAGGTAGTGTTTTTACAAACATTCCAATAGTATTTTGAAGTCTTAAATCATTTCTGCCGTTGAAAATTGTAGAAATAAATACATCATCTTCGCCAGTATATCTTGAAGTTGTGTATAAAGTAGCTGCTAAAAATAATGATGCAGGTGTAAAGCTGTAATCTTTGCAGAATTTGCTAATTACTTCCAAGTTTACTTCTTTTTCTAAAGTTTCAAGTTGTCCTTGTTCTTCTGGAAAATCATTGTCTATTTTTAATTTGCTAGTGTTTTTGTAAGTTTTTAGCATTTCATTAAAGAAATTTTCTGCGGTTTGAAAACTGTCTTTTGTTATATTTTTGCGTTCTTCTTTTACATAATCAATGTATGAGAAAAATTCTTTTTCTGGTTCGACATTTGAATATATTTTTGCAAGTTCTTTTAGCAAAATAGTTTCAGAAGCACCATCAAAAATAATGTGATGTATGCAAAATAGAATATATACAAATTTTTCAGTTTTGATGATTGAGCATTTGTATAATGGAGCTTTGAATAAATCAAACGGTGTTGAAGAATAGATGTTTTTAAGTTGTTCATAATCTTCTTCGCTTAATTCTTTGTATTCAATTTGAGGCTCTGCCTTTGGATTGATAACTTGAACAATTCCTTCATTTGTAAATTCTAAATGAGTATTTATGTAATTATGATTTGATAAAACCATATACAATGCTTTGGTAAGAATTTCTACATCAATATCTTTTGATGTTTTTAATTGTATTGGAATATTGTAAGCACAATTTTGAGGGTTTTTTGCACAATCCAAATAAACTCCAAGTTGAGTTGAAGATAATGGTATTTGTATTAAACCATTTACGTGTTTTTCAATTGGTTCAACTTCAGGAAGTGTTTCTTCTTGTGTTTCTTGTTCTGGTTGTTCTATGTTTTCTTCTGAAGAAGTTACCACTTCTTGATTTGTTATATCAGAAGGAGTATTTTCTTCTTCTAGTTTTTCATTTTGTTCAATTTCAATATTTGTATCAGCATTTTCAATGATTTCTGTTTCTTCTGTTTCTTTTGTTTCTTCAGGTTTTATTGTTTCTTCTGTTAAAATTTCAGTTTCTTGGATTTCTTCTTGTGGTTCAATTATTGTTTCTTTTTCAATATTTAATATTTTTTGTTCTAGCGAAAGAATATTACATTCATCAAAAAGTTCAAAAGAAGATATCTCAATATCAAATTCTTTTGTGAAATCTGCAACAAATTTTATAGCCGTAATTGAAGTTAATCCTGCTGAAATAAGGTTTGTTTCAAGTGTGAAATCTTTGTGACCTAAAATATTTGCTAATATATCAACAAGTTTCTTTTGAATATCTGTTAATGTTGTTTCATCTATTTCATAATGAGTTTCTTTATCTAACAACGCATTTTTATCAATTTTTCCATTTGTTGTATAAGGTATAGCATCAAGTTGAGTTAGGTTTTGTGGAATCATATAGTATGGTAGAGAATTTTTCAAGAAATTTGTTATTTCATTTGAATTTATTTCTCTATCAGCTGTATAAAAAGCAACAATTTTTTTGCCATAACCTTGATTTTCAACAAGTGCAATAGCCGTATTTATACCTTCATATTTGCATATTTGGGTTTCAATTTCTTCAAGCTCAATTCTGTGACCGTTAATTTTGACTTGATTATCATTTCTATGAAGAAAGACAATATTTCCGTCAGGTAAGAAACGACAAATATCACCTGTTTTATAAATTCTTTCATAACCTTTTGTTTTTTCAAAATTGTTTTTAATAAATTTATTGTTAGTTTCTTCTTGGTTGTTTAAATATCCTTTAGCAACATTTAAACCTGCAACTTGCAATTCCCCAATTGCTCCAAGAGGCAATCTTCTGTTGTATTTGTCTGTAATGTATAAAGATGTGTTTCCTGAAGGTTTTCCGATTGGAATTGTTTTTTCATTTTTAGAAACTTTATGAGAAGCAATAAAAACAGATGCTTCTGCAGGACCATAAATATTATATACAGCATAATTAGGCAATTTTTCAAAAGGTAAAAGTCTTTCTCCGCCAACAGTTAAAGATTTTAAATATTGATTATAAGGATGAGCTTTTACGTATTCTTTGCCTAATTGTGTTGTAAGCATTAAATTAGAAATTCTGTTTTTCTTGATGTAATCATCAAGTTTGTCAAAATCTGAAATGTTTTCTTCTTCTGCTATATAAACAGTTGCTCCTGTTATCAGATAAGGGAATATTTCTAAAATGTGAGCATCGAAAGCGAAGTTTGCACATGCTAAACTACTTTCTTGCGAAGAAATTTGTTTGTTTACTGCATAACATACGCTGAAATTTGCAACATTTCTATGTTCTAGCATTACCCCTTTTGGTTCACCAGTTGTTCCTGAAGTGTATAAAATTGTGAATAAATCTTCTGCAACAGGGTTAAAAGTAAGTATATTTTCTGTTGGTGTAATATCTTTTATGTCGCTTGTATAGATTTTCTTTCCTGCAAAATCAGGTATCAAACTTTCAAGTTCTTGGTCTAAGATAATAAATTTAGAGTTTGAATGAGTATAAATCGCTTTTATTCTTTCTTTTGGGAAAGCTGTATCTATTGGAACATAAACACCGCCTGCTTTTGCAATTGCAAGTGCTGCAATTACAAAATATTCACTTCTTTTCATTAATACAGAAACGGTTTTGTCTTGTGCATTTACACCAATATTTCTTAAATGAATTGCAAGATTATCGGTAAGAGTATTTAATGCAGAATAAGTATATCTTCTTCCGCCATAAACCAAAGCTGTACTTTTTGGCGTAAGTGATACTTGTTTGCTAAACATATCAAGAATTGTGAAATTAGGGTTTATTGGCATTTTGGCATTGTTGTATGCATCTAAAATACCTGCATCTCCTTTGCTAACAAGTTCTATATCGCAAAGTCTTTCTTTTACAAGCATTTCTCCGATTACTTGTCGGTAGAAATTTACAAATGCTTTTATGTATTCTTCTGAGTATATTTTGTTGTTATATGTGATTGAAATTTTGTAGCAATCTGTATTTTTGAATATTTGGCAAGTTAAATCTGTTAAAATTTCTTTGTTTGGAATAAGTTGGATTTCAAACTTATTATCATTGATTTCAAAACCTTTTAGGATTTCTGCTTGGTATGCAAAAAGTATATTGCCTTTTATTTTTATTTTTTGTGTTATTTCACTAAAATTATAAATATCGTTTGAAAAAGTTTCGGATAAATAATTTTGAGCATCTTTTAAAAACTCTGAAATTGTTGTTAATTCAATCGGGGTGAATTTTAACGGAACAATTTTTGAAAATAATCCGACTGTATCTGAAATTTCAGGATTATGTCGTCCAAAACTCATTGTATTAAATATAACTTCATCAGAATTTGTGAATTTTGAAAGACAATACGCAAAAGCTGATGTAAATAATGTGTTTTCTGTTAAAGCATTTTCTTTTATAAATGTTTGAATATTTTGTGGTGCTAAATTTTTATTGAAGAAAGTTTCTACTTGATTTGTTTTTGTAATTGTACTTTCGTCAATGATGTCGCTTAACAAAGTTGTTTCTTTATCTATATCAGAAAAATGTGTTTCAAAGAAATTTTGTGCGATTTTATATTGTTTTTTTTCTTTTAATTTTTTTTCATAAATCGCATAATCAAAATTATTTATAGTTTCAAGCTCAATTTCTTCATGGCATAAGATTTTTTTAAATTCATTCATTAGTACAGATATAGAAATACCGTCAATAATAATGTGGTGAATGTCAAAAATTAAATAATATAAGTCAGAAGTTTCGCAAATCAAAAATCTGAATAATAGTTCATCTTTAAGATTAAAAGGTTTGATAAATTCTTTTACCGCAGAATCGAAACTTGTTTTTTTGATTTGAATTTCAAAATCTGAATTGTTTTTGAATTTTACAAGTTCACCGTTTTGTAATTCAAAATTAACTTTCAAAGTTTGATGTAAATTAATTGTTTGTTTAACTGCATCTTTTATGTCGTCAAGTTTTATTCCAATTGTTTTAGGAAATTTTATAAAAGCTGGAATGTTGAATTTTATTGAGTTTGGCTCTTTTTCTTGATAAGAGAAAATCCTAAATTCTGCGTCTGTTGCTGGATAAATTTCTGTTTTTTCTTGTGGTGTAAGTTTTTCTTGAATATTTTTTATATCAATTCCACTTTCAATAAACGCTGAAATTTCTCTTGGAGTTTGAGCTTCAAAAATATCTTTTGTAGTTAAATTATATTTTTGAATAAGTTGAAGTAAATGAAGAACTTTTATAGATTCTCCACCAAGTGTAAAGAAATTATCATCAATTCCAACTTCTTCTAAACCTAAAACAGTGCCAAATGCTTTACAAATTTCTGCTTGCAAATCATCAGTTGCAGCGACATAATTTTCTTTATATGTAGATGGGTCTGGTTTTTCTAATAAAGTTTTGTCTATTTTGCCATTTTCATTTAATTCAAATTCTTTTATCCAAATAAAATATTGTGGAATCATATAAGAATTTAATTTTGTAGATAAAAATTCTTTTAGTTCTTGAGTTGAAACTTTTTTGTTAGCCGTAAAATATGCGCATAAAAAGTTTTGTTTAATATCATCGGTATATGCTTTTACAACGACTTCTTCAATTTTTTCGTAAATCCTGATGTTTTCTTCAATTTCTGCAAGTTCAACTCTTTGACCATTGATTTTTACCATGTCATCAATTCTGCCAACAATTGTAAACTGTCCATTTTGCGAAATTCTTGCTATATCGCCTGTTTTAAAGAGGTTTTTACCATTTTTTTTGACAAAATATTTTTCGGTGTCTTTGTGCGAATTTATATATTCAGATGCAAATAAACCTTCGGCATAGAGTTCGCCATAATCTTTGTTTTTGCCGTTTTCGTCCAATATATACAATTTTTTCTTTCCGATAGGTTTGCCTATAGGAGCAGTTTGATATTCGCCATCTATTTCAAATGCGGCAAGAGCAAGTGTTTCTGTTGTGCCATAGATATTGAAAATTTTGTAATTTTTTTGAGATATATTATAAAGTTGTTCTCCTGTTGTAAAAACAGCTTTTAGAGTTTTTGAATTTTCGCTTAAAAGTTTCAATATTTGTGGGGTAAAACAAGCGATATTTATTTCGTTTTTTTCTATAAAGTTTTCAATAGAATAAATATCTTTCTTTTCGTCTTGATTTGCGATATATACTGTCATTCCTTTAAATAAAGGGTATAAAACTTCTAATGTGTGAAGTGAAAAAGTATAACTACAAATAGATAAAAATTTTGTTTCATTTTCTATTTTGAAAATGCTATCAATATCTTTGAAAAATTCTTCAAGTTGCTTATGAGAAATAGATACCCCTTTTGGAGTTCCAGTAGAACCTGATGTATAAATAGATATTGCGTTATCACCAAGTTGATAACGTTGTCCAAGAGGATGTAATTTTTCAGCTTCTGTCAAAAAGTTTTCATCAATAATTGCAGAGACTTTACAATCATCACAAATCTTTTGAGCTCGTTCAAAAGGAGTGTTCACCCCAAGAGGAACATAAGCTGCACCAACTTTCCAAACCCCAAATATTGCTGAAATGTAGTTTATATTTTGAGATAATTTTATTGCAACATTGTCGTTTTTTTTAACGCCAAGTTTTTTTAATTGTTCGGCAATTTTTGAACTCTGAAAGTCTAATTCCCCATAACAAAGACTCTTATTTTCAAAAACTACTGCAATTTTATCGTTGTACTTTTTGCAAATTTCTAAAAAATTCATAAATATCTCGTAAAAATATACTCTTTGAATTTGATTTTATTATGAAAAAGGTGTAAAGTAAATAAAACATTACTTAGTATTACAGTTTTTTATAGTATAATCAGATACAGTTATAAAAAGGAGTTGAATATGAAAAAAACCGACATCGTATTTGTTTCAATTATTTGTTTTTTATTTTTGGAATTACTTTTATTTATTCCACTAACATTTATCTTTTTAGAAGGATATTTTTGGTGCTTAGGTATCAGTTGGCTTTTATTTTTTATCGCTTGTCCAGTTTTGTTGGTATTCCAAATTATCGATAAAGAAAAAACAACTTTAAACAAAGTTTTATTAACAATAAATTCATTAATAGTTGCATTGATAGTATTTTGTTTCATCGCTTACTCAATTGTTATGTGTACTGCAAAAAATGAATTTTTAAGTGTATTTGATAATGCCTACTTATCACACAAAGCAAAACAATCTCCAGTGATTAATTATTTAGAAGATTATAAAAATAAAAATAATGTTTTTCCTAAATTAATACAAGATAAAAAATTATTGGAAGATAAAAATATTGAAAAAATCGAATATAAAGCTTCAAAAGATTTAAATGGCTATGATTTGAGAATATACAAGAAAAATGGTGCAGTTGAAACTTATCAAAGATACGAATCAAAAAACGTAAAAGATAACGAAAATAACTCAACTTTTAATTTTGTTTATTTAGATAAAAAGAAAGCAAAAGAATATAAATCAGTAAAGTAAAATAAAGGTTATTTTATTTAACAAAAAAGGCGGAAAGTTTTTTAAAAAACTTTCCTCCTTTTTTATTTATCCATTTATCTTGATATGAATTAAGCCATAGCTTTTTGAACAGCAACTGCACAAGCAACTGTAGCACCAACCATAGGGTTGTTACCCATACCAATTACACCCATCATTTCAACGTGAGCTGGAACTGAAGAAGAACCTGCGAATTGAGCATCTGAGTGCATTCTACCCATTGTAACTGTCATACCATAAGAAGCAGGACCTGCTGCTACGTTATCAGGGTGAAGAGTTCTACCTGTACCACCACCTGATGCTACTGAGAAGTATTTTTTACCATTTTCAGTACACCATTTTTTGTAAGTACCTGCTACTGGGTGTTGGAAACGAGTTGGGTTAGTTGAGTTACCTGTAATAGAAACATCAACACCTTCTTTAATCATAATTGCAACACCTTCTGATACGTCATCAGCACCATAGCATCTAACTTGTGCTCTTTCACCGTTTGAGAAAGCTTTTTCTTCAGTGATTTTTAATTCACCAGTTTTGTAATCA
>JAZLGV010000130.1:0-9831 GCA_045616505.1 Candidatus Gastranaerophilaceae bacterium
AGGTTTAAAATCAACTGTGTAAGTTTTTATACTCATTCCGTTTTGTAATGCTCTTAATTGTTCTAAACTTTCTGCTTTTTCAAGATTAGATTGAGGTAGTTTAGTCAATTTTAACAAAGCTTCTCTGGTATAACCATAAATGCCTAAATGTCCAAGAGTTTCTGAAACTCCTTTGTTTCTTTCATAAGGAATTGGTGAACGAGAAAAATATAACGCATATCCGTCATTTGCAGTTACGCATTTAACTTGGTTTGGGTTATTGATTTCTTCTTCTGATTTAAGCACTCTAACAAGAGTGGACATATCTGCACCTTCTTTTATGCCTGTGATAATCTTATCGATGCTTTCAGGTTTTATAAGAGGTTCATCGCCTTGTAAATTTACGATATGAGTAAATTCTTCGTGTCTATTAACAACTTCTGCAATTCTATCGCTTCCAGATTTGTGTTCGGTAGATGTCATTTCAACATTTCCACCAAACTCTTTTACAGCGTCAAAAATTCTTTCGTCGTCTGTTGCAACAACAATATATTCTGCTAATTTTGCTTGTTGGGCTTTTTCATAAACCCATTGAATAATTGGTTTTCCTAAAACTTTTTTTAAAGGCTTTCCTTCAAGTCTTGTAGAACCGTATCTTGCAGGAATAATTATCGCAGTTGTCATTATTGTGTAACTCCAAGTTTTCTGTATTTATTGTATCTTTTTTCTTTTAATTTTTTCTTAGACAAACCTTCTAGTTCAGAAATTGATGTCATAATCGCTTTTTTAAGTTCTTCTGCCATTTGTTCTGGGTTTTTGTGAGCGCCACCAACAGGCTCTTTGATGATTTCATCAACAATACTGAATTCTTTTAAATCTTTGCCTGTGATTTTAAGAGCTTCTGCTGCTGTGTTTGTCATTGTCGCATCTCTCCAAAGAATTGAAGCACAACCTTCAGGAGAAATTACTGTGTAATATGCGTGTTCCATAATCAAAACTTTGTCTGCAACACCAAGTCCTAACGCACCACCTGAGCAACCTTCACCAGTGATTATTGCAATAATAGGAACATCAAATTTTGCCATTTCTCTAAGGTTTACTGCAATAGCAATCCCTTGTCCACGTTCTTCGGCTGTTAGCCCTGGGTATGCCCCTGGGGTGTCAATCAAAGTTACGATTGGAAAATTGAATTTGTTTGCATGTTTGAATAGTCTTAAAGCTTTTCTATAACCTTGTGGTTGTGGCATACCGAAGTTGTATTCAAGGTTTTCTTTTGTAGTTTTACCTTTTTGAGTACCGATTAGCATAACTGTTTTCCCGTCAATTTTTGCTAATCCCCCGATTATAGCTCTATCGTCAAGACCTTCTCTATCTCCGTGTAGTTCAACAAAATCGTCTGTTATTAAATTTACATAGTCAAGAAAATTCGGTCTGTTTGAATGTCTTGCGATTTGTAACTTTTGAGCAGGTTTAAGGTTTGCATATAATTCCTTTTTGTAATCTTCTGCTTGTTGTTCAAAAGTTTCTATTTCTTTCTTTAAATCCATGCCTGACTCCAAACTTATTTTTTTTAATTCTTCTATTTTTGCTTGTATTTCTTCTATCGGTTTTTCAAAATCTAATGTTGTCATATTTTTCCTCGCCCGAATAAATTTTTATTTCTAGTTTATTTATACATTCTCAAAATTTTTGTAAGATTTTCTCTCAAATCTTTTCTTTGAGAAATTACGTCGACTTGACCATATTTTAATAAGTATTCTGCTGTTTGGAAGTCTTGAGGTAAACTTTGTTTGATAGTTTGCTCAATAACTCTGCGTCCAGCAAAACCTATTCTTGCGCCTTGTTCTGCAATGATGATATCACCTAAAGTTCCGAAACTTGCAGTAACTCCGCCAAATGTTGGTTCTGTTAATAAACAAATGTACAAAACTTTTTCTTCATCCATTTTTGCGCAAGCACATGATGTTTTTGCCATTTGCATTAAACTTAATGCGCTTTCTTGCATTCTTGCACCACCAGAAGCTGTTATTGCAAGCATTGGAATATGTTCTTCTACTGCTTTTTCCATGATGCGTGTAACTTTTTCACCAACAGCACTACCCATTGAACCACCCATAAATTCAAAATCCATAACGGCAGTTGCAACTCTTTCTCCATTGATTGTTGCGATACCAGTAATTACCGCTTCATCAAGTCCTGTTTTTTCTTTTGCTTTTTCTATTCTGTCTGTATATTTTTCAGTATCTTCAAATTGAAGAGGGTCTGTTGTTTGTACTTCTTTAAATAATTCTTCAAAACTGTTTTCGTCGAACAATTGTTTTATTCTTGTTCTTGCGTTTATTCTGAAATGGTAATCACAAATAGGGCATACCATTAAGTTGTTTTCAAGTTCAGTTTTTGGAAATTGAGCTTTACAATGAACACATCTTACCCAAAGACTAGGGGTAGTGTCTTCTATTTTTGCTTCAAGAGCTTTTCTTTGTTCTTGAGCTTTTTTACGCTTTTCAAACCACGCTTGTATAGTCATATAAAATATTAACTCCTATTTAATCTCTTTGTAATTATACAACAAATATTATTATGTCAATTTTTAGGCTTTTTAGGTGTGTGAACAAGCGTATCTACTAACTTTTGGGGTATTCTGATATTTTGTAATGATAAATTGTATTTTTTTAAGTCAGCAATATTTGTTTGTTCGTCTAATAAGTTTTTGTTTGGTTGCATAGAAAGAGATTTTTTAACTTTTTCAAATTTTGAAGGTTCTTTTCTTTCTATCAATTTTGCAACAATTTCATCAATATTGTCAGTTTGAAAACCATATTCATTTGCAATCTCTCTTGGAGTTGCGTTTAGAGGAAATCTGTATAACCATTTAAGGGTTTCTTTATCTCCTAAAGAAAGGTTTGTAACTCCGTATTGATGTGGGGTGTACATAATATCTGCTGTGTTAGGACTATGGTTAAGTCCGATTGAATGTCCGATTTCATGAAGTATTGTATGATAAACTTCATCTTCTTGCAAGTATTCTTGATGTATTAGTCCGTCTGTCAATCCAATTTGAACTTCTGCTGAATAAAGCCTGTTGTTTGCGTCAAAGTTGAAATAGCAATGACCTAATGCACTTCTATCAACTCTTTTCCAATCAACATCAATTTGTGAATTTAGTTTTACATCAACGAGTTCAAAACTTACAAGACCACCGCTAATTTCTTCCCAAGCACAAAATGCTTTTTGTACCATTGATTTGTAAAGATAACTTTCGCCTTTTTTAGAATAAAAGTTCATAGGCGCAATATAGACTTTTAAAGGCATACACCCATCTGGCCATCTTATAATTTTATCGTTTCGTAAACATTCTTGTAAATATGTGATTTTTTGCATATAATTATTTTACAATTTTATTTGTTATAAAGCAACATAAAAGGGGGAAGGTTTCGTTATGGATATTATGAAGATGATGAAGCAAGCTCAAACGCTTCAAAAGAAATTAAAAGATACACAAGATGAACTTGCAGCTCAAGAAATTGCAGTTGAGTCTATGGGTGGTGCAGTAAAAGTTGTTTGCAATGGTCAAGGTAGATTTAAATCTATAAAACTTTCTGCAAAAGCTATTAATCCTGAAAATCCAGAATCAGTAGATGAAGATACAGTTGAAATGCTTGAAGATGTTATTTCTACTGCTATCAAACAAGCATCTGATAAAGCAGTAGCTCAAATGGAAGCTAAAATGAAAACTTTGACAGGTGGAATTAGTATTCCAGGACTTACATTATAATTTTTTAAAGAAAGGTTATGAAAGATTAAAGTGTTTAAAGTCTGTCTTTAGGCACTTTATCTTTTTGTTTTTATTATGATTTATCCAAAATCTATCGCAACTTTAATTGAACAGTTTCAAAAATTCCCTTCTGTTGGACCAAAATCGGCTCAACGCATGGCGTTTCATATTTTAAAAATGCCAATTTCAGAAGTTGAAAAATTTGCTCAAAGTGTTGTCGAAGCAAAGAAAAATACATTCGCTTGTGATATTTGTTTTAATTTATCTTCTACAAACCCTTGTGAAATTTGTCAGTCTTCAAGTAGAGATAAAAATGTTATTTGTGTTGTTGCAGAAACTAAAGATTTGATTGCGATAGAAAAAACAAATGAATACAAAGGTGTTTATCACGTTTTGCAAGGACTTATCTCTCCAATTGATGGTATAGGTGCAGATGATATTAGAATACGTGAACTTTTGCATAGATTGGCAGAAAACGATGTTACAGAAGTTATTTTAGCACTTTCTCCTTCTGTTGAAGGTGAAGCAACAAGTTTGTATTTGAGCAAACTTATAAAACCTTTCGGTATTAAAATTTCAAGAATTGCTTTTGGTTTGCCTGTTGGGGCAGATTTAGAGTATGCTGATGAGATTACTCTTGCAAAAGCGCTTGAAGGAAGGCATGAAATTTAAAATAAATCATGTCGCTATTGATTTTTTTAGTTATTTAGAAACATAATAGTTTTATGAATTTTGTAGATGTAAAAAATCTTTTTGTTGAATATAAGTCTTCTTCTCCAACAATGGGTGAAAAAACAGTGTATGCTGTTTCTGATTTGTCTTTGAGTGTAAATCAAGGCGAAGTTTATTCTATCGCAGGCGAATCAGGTTGTGGTAAATCAACTTTTTTAAAAGCTTTTTTGCGTCTTGTTCCTTCAAAATCTGGTGAAATAAATTTTGAAGGTGTTGATATTTTAAAAATGGACAAGAAAGCTTTAAAGGATTTTAGATGTAAAGCGCAGATGATTTTTCAAAATCCTTATGCTAGTTTAAATCCAAAAATGACTGTTTTTGATACTTTAAAAGAACCTTTGGAGATTAATTTTAAAGGATTAAAAAAAGAAGATTATATAAATAAGGTTAAAGAAATTGCCAAAAGTGTTGGGTTAAAAGATGAGGATTTGAAAAAATATCCGCACGAATTTTCTGGTGGACAACGTCAAAGAATTGCAATTGCAAGAGCTTTGATTTTAAAACCAGCATTAGTTTTAGCTGATGAACCTGTTAGTGCGCTTGATGTTAGTATTCAAGGACAAATTATAAATTTGTTAAATGAATTAAAATCTTCTTTGGGGTTAACTTTTATATTTATTTCTCATGATTTGAATGTTATTAAATATATTTCAGATAGAGTCGGTATTATGTATTTGGGCGAAATGGTAGAAGAAGGTTTGGTTGAAGATATATTTGATAATCCAAAACATCCTTATACACAAGCATTGTTGAGTGCAAATCCAAACAGCGAAAAAGAGAAGATTATTTTGCAAGGTGAACTTCCTTCACCTTTAAATCCTCCAACAGGTTGCAAATTTCATACACGTTGTCCATTTGCTAAAGAAATATGTAAAACTCAGAAACCTAAAACGACTAATTTTTCAAACGACCATTATGCAAAATGCCATTTATTTACTTAATTCTTTCAAGTTTTGATTTTTTGTTTGGTTCTCCAAGGTTTTTGATTAATACATCTAAAACTTTTGGCATTTGGCAAATAAAAGAATAATCGCCCTTGCTTACAGAACATTGACTGCAATTGCATTTTAGCTTGTAACATTCAATCGCTTGTTCTGTCCAGTTTTGTGTGATTGAATCTGAAATTCCTTGTGTTTGAGGTAGAAAATCTTCTTCAATGATTTCTACTTTCGCAGTTGAAGCTACCATACTTCCTCCTTGAATTTAAAGAAATATCCCAATCATATATTACTATTTTTTAAAAGTATATAAATCCTCTAAACAGATGAAACTTCTTTTTCAAATTCTAATCTTGCTTCTAAAAATTTATCTTGAATTGCAAGAAAAGCATCAACAAGTACGGGGTCAAACTGTGTTCCACGTCCTTCTTTTATAATTTGAATACATTTTTCTTGAGGAAAAGCATCTTTGTAAACTCTTTTTGAACTAATCGCATCGTAAACATCTGCAAGTGCCATAATTCTTGCTTCAAGAGGAATGTCTAATCCAGAAATCCCTTGAGGATAACCTTTTCCGTCCCAACGTTCGTGGTGGCAATATGCAATTATCATGCCTACTTCTATGAAAGAGTTATTGCCGAATTGATTGTGAACTTCTGCTAATGTATCTCTTCCGATAGTGGTATGTTTTTTTATTACTTCGTATTCTTCGTCTGTTAGCCTGCCTTGTTTTAGTAATATTTTATCAGGTATTCCAACTTTTCCTATGTCGTGTAATGCACTTGCCTTCATAAGTGTTTCTATTCTTTCTTGAGAAATTTCATCTTTATAAATAGAATTTGCAGCAAGTTCATCTGATAAAAGTTTGCAATACAATTTTACTCTTTCAAGGTGTTTTCCTGTGTCGTCATCTCTTGATTGAGCAAGTTTTGCAAGTGAGAATATTGTTTCATCTTGCATGTCTGTTATTTTTTTGATGTAAGTGTTTATCTTTGAAACCATTTCGTTAAACGAATCTGCCATTGATGCGATTTCGTCTTCAGAAGTTATTGAAATTGGTTCAATTTGCGTTGTTCCGCTTTTTAAAAACTTATTCATTTTGTATGAAATGTATGTGATAGGATAAATCACTATTCGTTTGATGTATGAAATCAAAATTAAGTAAATTAATAATAGTGATAGTGCCATAAGTGAAAATACTTTTGCAAAGTTTAGAGTAATATCTTTGTAAACTATTGAAAAATCAACGTCAGAACCAACAATAGCAATAGACTCATTGTTGTAATAAACAGGCGCAAATTTGCTTACTGTATGCCCTAATGCATTATTCATTTCAAGAAATCTGTCGTGTTTACCTTTTGTAAAAGCTTCTCTTTCAACGTCTGAAAGAGTCCAGTTTACGATTGTTCCAAGCTTTCTGTTAGGAATAGTAGGACCTTTGTCTGAAACATAGAAAACAACTTTTACGGTATTATTTTTCAAATCAGGGATATAAACATAGATGTATCTAAGTCCATAGTCTTGACAAACTTGTGTTAGAGCTTTTTCATATTCAGTATATTTATCGTCTTTTCCGTTTTTTAAATAGTTTTCAAGTGGTACGTTTTTTAATATTTGAGATGTTACTTGAGCGCCTGTATCTGCTTTATAACCTTCTGTAATTTTTACGTTGTTGTTTATGTAATAAAAATAACCAATGATTGCAACAAAACCGACAACAGTAATGATACTGATAAAACCATAAGTGATTTTTCTTATCAGTTGATATTTTGTATGTGAATATTGTTTTAGAAATTTACTCATCTTTTTCTTTGCTTTGTTGAGTTAGGAATAAGAAATGATTTATTACATCCTCAAAGTATTGTCTATTATTGGTGCTGAAAGGGAAAACCTCTCCACCAAATTCTTTTCTTACGTGTGCCATTCTTTTTTGAATATCATTTTTTGAAATCAAATCGATTTTGGTTACTATTGTGAAAATTGGCAAATTATATGCAAGGACCCATTCTCGCATTTGATAATCGTTTTTTTGAATATCGTGTCTGCCGTCAATAAATTGAACAAGAGATGTTATTTGTTCTCTTTTAAGTAGATATTCTTCCAAATATTTTTGCCATTTGTTTTGTGCTTCTTTTGAAACTTTTGCATAGCCATATCCTGGAAGGTCTGCGATAGTGAATTTTCCAGCAAAATCAAAGAAGTTAATCAAACGAGTTTTTCCTGGGGTGTTTGATGTTTTTGCAAGTTTGTTGTTGTTTGAAATTGCATTGATAAATGATGATTTTCCAACGTTAGAACGTCCCAACAAAGGATACTCACAAAGCGTATAATTTGGACATTGTGAGAGCTTTTCTGCGCTTATTAAGAATTTGCCGTTTAGTTGTTTCATTTTTTTATGAATGCATTGTAAGTTGTCCAAAGACAACTTTTCTGTGATTTGTTGGTTGTAGTTGTAATGCTCTTGCAGCTCTTTTCATTTTTTTGTTTTGAACGGTTTTGAGCAAGTTGTACATTTTGTCGCTGTTTACTACTGTGATTTGAGTTTTGTTATCCATCAAACTTGCAGTAACAGAACTGTTTTCAATATAAGGTGAGGAAATGTTTACGATTTGTACGAAACTTTCCTTCAATACGCTAAGAGGTTCTCTTAAAAATATTTCAAAAGTTTTAAGAATATTCATAATATATATAATATCAGAAAATATAAAATTTGCCTAAAGTTTTGTAAAAAAATAGTGCATGTTGTTGATAAAACTTAAAAAGAATTCGGGTAATGGTTGTTAATTTGTATTGTTAAAAGAAGGGCGATTTTTATTTCATAAAAATCGCCCTTTATTTTTAATTTTATTTTTGTGGATGAATAATTCTTCCTTCTGTATCAAACATTGGTGGAACTGGTGGATGTTGTGCGTGTGGTAGTTCTTCAAAACGTTTGAATTTTTGTTGATGTTCTACGAAAATTTTGATTCTTTCTTCTCTTTTGATTTGTAGAATTTTTTCATATTTTTCTTTTTGTGTGTCATTAAGAATTTTTTCAAAGTCATTTCTTGCTTTGATTAGTTGTTTGTGGCAATTTGTTTTTGCTCTTCTAACGGCACGTTCTTGCAATGTTATTTTTGCTTGGCAAGCGTTATTTGCTTTTAAGAAATCAAGTTTAAGTTGAGTTTTTCCAAGTTTTCTTGCGGCTGCTTTGCATTTATCAAAAGCGATTGCATCAAGTTCAATAGCTTTATCTACTTGTTCTTGTGTAAGATTAAGTGCGTCGTACATTTTTGTACGTTCAATTTTTCTGTATGTTTCAAATTGTTTTCCAAGGTGAGTTGGAATCATTTGAGGTTTTTGAACTTTTTTACATTCAATAGGTTTTTTGCATTTTTGATTTTTTAGCGGGCAAGTTGCGAAAGATGCAGTTTGGAAAATTGCAAGACACAAAATGCTGATAAATAATTTATTTTTCATATAACACTCCTTTTTTTTGTATTTTAATTCTAAAATTTACTTAAATCAATAGAATAAAATCAGCATTTGTGATAAATTTACAATATGGAAGAATTAAATTTGAAAAGCTGTGCATATATTGGAGATGCGGTGTGGGAACTTTTTGTAAGAGAACATACTGTGAATTTGACAAAGAATGCAAAAGATCTTCACAAATTAACAACAGATAGAGTAAAAGCTGTTTTTCAGGCCGAATTATTGGAAAAAATAGAAGATTTGTTGAGTGAAGAAGAATTAGAATTGATGAGAAGAGGCAGAAATTTAAGTATTCCAGTTGCCAGAAAATCAGAACAGAAAGAGTATCGAAAAGCCACTGCTTTTGAGGTTTTGATGGGTTATTGGTATGACAATGACAAGACGAGATTAGAAGAAATTTTAAAAAAAATAAAAGAATTTTTATAAAAAGTATTTACAAAAAAAAATTAGCAAATATAATAGATTTATACAGAGGCGAAAATAAGTAGTTTTTGTAACCCAACGTGGGGGATTAGCTCAGCTGGTAGAGCATCTGCTTTGCACGCAGGGGGTCAGGAGTTCGAATCTCCTATCCTCCACCATAAAAAACAGGATGACGTAAGTTATCCTGTTTTTTATTATGTATATAAAGTGACAACAAGTTTGAAAAATTTTATTTTTTCTGCATTTAACCAACTGTAAAAAAACTCCGATTGATTTCAATCGGAGTAATATTTTGTTCTAAATAGAACGTCAAAGAATACTTTTTATAACTTACTAGGTGCGCCTTTGCCAAGTTGCCATTTGAAGCCTAGAGATAGTGCAACACCATTTCTTCCGATGTTTCTAACCATTGCTTGAGCGTAACCTGTGCATCTGTCACCCCATTGTTTTTGAACACCTATACCATATTGAATATATGGTCGCATTGACATTTCAGGCAAAGCAATATCT
>JAZLGV010000131.1:0-3236 GCA_045616505.1 Candidatus Gastranaerophilaceae bacterium
ACGTCTATCAAGACCTTCTCCGATTTTGATAGCAGCAGAAGTTTTTAGACCCAATTTTGCAAAACAAGCCGCAGTATTTATAGCACCTCCGCCAGCTTCGAATGCTGAATGGTCGATTTCGATTTTATCTCCGTATTTTAGGCAATATAAATCAAGTTCACCATCAATTCCACGAAAGTTTACAATGTGTGCTTTGTCACTTTCTATGAAAATATCCATTGTTGCGCTACCGAAAGTTACTACGTCTAACATTTTTACCTCTTATATTTTTACCTAAACGATTTTTTATGTAAAAAAGACTCACCTTTTGGGTGAGTCTTTTAAATTGCTCCAGGCCAGACTTGAACTGGCACTGGGTTATACGCCCAATTGGATTTTAAGTCCAACGCGTCTACCGATTCCGCCACTGGAGCACGGTTATTTAGTTTTCAATTACTTCAGCGGACTCGGTAGACCTTGTCTACCTCACCTCTCAAAAATGATACTTAATCATTTTTTCGGCAGAGTGCCACTGGAGCACGGTTATTTAGTTTTTAATTACTTCAGCGGACTCGGTAGACTTCGTCTACCTTACCTCTCAAAAATGATACTCAATCATTTTTTCGGCAGAGTGCCACTGGTTTCAACCTTCTTTTAAGGTATCAAAAAACATATTAGATGTCAATAGCTTAATTTTATTTGTTTTTTGTTATCTTAAATTCTGTAAGCGAAAAACTCTTCGCCTTGATGTGTTAAACGATATTCTGCAACATCTGAAATGCCTGTTAAATCAGGAACATGTTCAATAAATCCTTGATTAATAGCTTCTTGTAGCATAGAATGATCGATTACATCAGATACGTTTTGCATTAATTTACTGTTGATTTGTTTTAATGTAAATCTATCCTGTTTTTCAAATTCAGTTAAATAATATGCGGTAATCATTAAATAATGAAATTTATCTTTTGTGTTTTTAGAATTAATTAAATTCATAAAAACTTTATCAACTGTTTTTTGTGGCTCATAATCAGATTTTTCAATCTTTTGTTCATATAAAGTGTCAAATGCAACTGCTTGTGCAGAACGTTCTTTGTTTTCACCATTTGTTATTGAATTTATTGTTTCTTTGGGTTCTTCTGGTTGTGTAGGTTGTTGCACTTCTTGTTGCGGTTCAACATTTTGTGGCTCTTGATATACAGGCGCTGGAGCTGGTTGAACTACTTGTTGTTGCATTTGTGGTTGAGGCTCTCTGTTTATGTTTACGTCTGCTTGAGCTTGAATATAGTCACTATTCACTTGAGGTTGTGAATAAGGCATTTGTGTTTTTGTTTGTTCCTGAATTTTTTGTTGAATTTCAGCCTGTGGTTGATTTTGTTTTATTGGCAAAATTGGTTTAGGCTGAGTTAAATTGTTTATTGTTTGGGCTTTTAATACTTTTTTTCTAAGTTCTTGTTCTTTTACGTATTGATCGGCATTGTTTACCCAAATTTGGAATTGACGTTCAATTACGTCTTTATCTTCAGATGTAAATTCTACAAAAATATCATCTTTTTTAAATGTAAATGTGTATCTTGACATTTTTTTTCCTTAATTTAGTGTTTTTTTATTGTTGTTGATTTTTTTGCATGATATCTTCACGCCATTTGTTTAATTGTTGTTCTACAAATTCTAAATCATCAGATTTTAATTCTATTTCTATTTCGCCTTTTTTCATTTTAAATACATATTCGTGCATTTGTGTATCCTCTTAAATTTTTTATATAACATAATTAATTTTATCTTAAAAAAAAAATATTACAATTTTTTGAAACTTTCTTGCAAAAATTACATCAATTATTTTGTGTGTGTAATAATATAAATAACATACTTCGACTTGAGGAGAAATTATGAATTTAAAATTTATTAAAAAACATTTGTCATATTTACTTATTATTCTTACAATTACTCTTTCTGTTGTGATTAGTAACGTAGCTTTTGCGGCACAACCAAGTGATTTGTATGATAACGTATGGCGTTTGATTAATTCAAAATATGTTGATCAAACAAATAATATGCAAGATTGGCAAAAATGGAGACATAAATACGATAATTATATAAAAACTGATGAAGACGCATATCTTGCAATCGACACAATGCTTGCTAGTTTGAATGACCCATATACAAAATTTCTTGATCCAAAAGAATTTGCAGAAGAAACAAGTTCTATTAAAGGTTCATTAAAAGGTATTGGTATTCAAATAAGTTTAAAAGATGGAAAGTTAGTCGTTATTTCGCCAATTGAAGATTCTCCAGCAGAAAAAGCAGGAGTAATGGCAGATGACGAAATTATAGAAATTGATGGAGTTAGTACAAAAGGTATTTCTATCGATGCTGCAGCTGACAAAATCAGAGGTGAAGAAGGAACTGTTGTAAATCTTTTGATAAAAAGAAAAACTGAATTAAAAAGATTTTCTATCATAAGAAAAGAAATCGAATTAAAAGCTGTAACAACAAAAGTCCCAAACAATGTAAAGATTGACCCTGATTTTGCATATATTAGATTAAGCACTTTTATAAGCAAAAATGCTGCAAAAGAATTTGAAACAATTTTGAGTACAAGTGGAAATAAAGCAGGTTATATAATTGACTTACGTTCAAACCCAGGTGGTTTATTAACTAATGCTATTTATATTGCAAACTTGCTACTTCAAAATAGTGTTATTGTAAGTACTGTTGATAGAGATGGTTATAAAGAAACACAACGTTCAAGCCACATGGCAATAACTAAAAAACCAATTGTTGTTTTGATTAACAAAGGTTCAGCTAGTGCAAGTGAAATTCTTTCAGGTGCATTAAAAGATAACAAAAGAGCCGTTATCGTAGGCGAAAGATCTTTTGGTAAAGGACTTGTTCAAGAAATAAATAAACTTCCAAATGATGCAGGTGTAAATATTACCATCCAAAGATATTTAACTCCAAATGGTACAGATATTCACAAGAAAGGTATTGAACCTGATATAGAAGTTAAATTAACAGAACAAAATATTAAAGATAAAGATGATGTTCAATTGAAAAAAGCAAACGAAGTATTAAGAAGCTTAGTTGCTAATAAATAATTTAAAGAAGTAAAAGAGTTGAGGTTTTAAAAAAGGTGTGAAATTAAATTATATTTTCACATCTTTTACTTTATTAATAATTTTATTAAATTTGTTTTAAGATATTTTGTTTTGTGCTATTATCTATCAGAAAATAGGAAATTATGAAAAAGATATTAATAT
>JAZLGV010000132.1:0-91336 GCA_045616505.1 Candidatus Gastranaerophilaceae bacterium
AAAATTTATGAAGAGTAAGTTTGTAAAAAAATATTTGAATGAAGTTTCTGAAAATGTTTCAAATGTTGTTCAAAGTACAGATGCAAATAGCAAAATATTAAGCAAATTTATTAAAGGTATTGATTTTAAAACAGATACTCCTAAAAATTTAATGACAAAATTGTTGAAAAACACAAAAGATTTGGGTACAGATTTCAGAAAAATGGACGAGTCTGCTCAAATAAAAACTTTTGATGATATAAAAAATCTTCTTAAAAAAGCTAAAAATACTGAAGTTTTGAAAAAAATGAATATATCTTCAGATGATTTAGGTATTGATGCAAAAATGTTTGAAAGTCTAAAGAATATAAATATTGATGTTGAAAAATATATAGATGATTTTTCTAAATTTGAACATAGATTGTTTAACAAAAATATAAATCCAGAAACAAGAGCTGATGTTATAGATATTTTATTGAAAAACAACGTAAAAGATATTCCAAGAAATAGAGTAAAAGAAGCTGAAAAGGTTATAGAAAGTATTTCAGAAGATATGAATTTTGATTTGAAAAATCTTTCAAAAATTTTTGATAAGACTTCATTATTGCTAAAATTTGTTCCAGATGTTAAAGTTTCTGAAATTTTTTCAAATCTTGAAAAATTAGGAATTAAAAAACCTACTTTAGACGATATTACTGCAAAAATTAAAGATATTGTTGATAATACTTCGGAAAAAGAATTTGATGAAATGGTGAGCAAAATAGGTTTATCTTTCTTGGAAAAAGATACAGTTAAAAATATTCTTCCAAGATTAGAAAAGATATGCCAAAATGTTCCAAAAGAAGAATTAAATCAAGTATTTAATTCAATATTAAAAGAAATGCAAGAAAATCCAGATGAATTTTTTGCAATGTTGAAGAAAAACAAAGTTTCAAAAGTATTTATGACTCCAAATTTGAAAAAAGCACTTGCAACAGCAGGTATTTCTTGGACAGCGTTTACTATTTCAATAACTTATGCGATAGAAAGTTGGTTAGCTGATAAGCAATTGAAATCAGGTCGTCTTGGTGTAATGAAAGCATTAGAAGAATTGGACGATAATGCCTATTATGCAGATGTTGAAGATTAAGAAATATGTCGACTAAAAAATAAATTTTTATAAAAAATGAACTTTTTTTATTTTAAATCGTTATATTGATGTAAGGATTAAATACAAAATAAAAAAAGGATTAAAATGTCTGATAAATGTGAAAAATTTGAAGCGCTATTTACTTTCTCTGATGAGAAAGAGTTGCTTGAACACATAGAACAATGCGAAGATTGCAGAAAAGAATATGAAAAAATGCAAAAAGTTTCTGCATTGATAAAAGAAGTAAAACCAAAATTTAAGAAAAATAATAATTTAGTCTATTTAAAAGCAGCATGTGCAATGTTAATGGTAATGGTTTGCGGCATATCTGCAAATGTTATGGATGAACAATATGGAATATTTGATGTCATACGATATGGAGATGAACTGACGATGTCTGATTTAGGAATTCCAACTGATAGTTATGGATTAATACAGGTGGATGAATGAATTTTAAAGAACTAATTGATGCAAACAAACAGAATGTCCAAAATATTATAAAACTGATAACAAAAGAAAATAACGAAGATATTGAACAAGAAGTTTATGTAAAAGTTTGGAAAAATTCTGATAAATATACAGAACAAGGTAATTTTAAAACTTGGATATGCACAATAGCAAAAAACTTGTCAAAAGATTACCTAAAATCTACACAACGAAGACAAAGCCAAAACTCAACTGCAGATGATGAGGTGATGAATTCGATAAAAGATAATAAAGCAACTCCAGAGCTCAAGTTGCTACAAAAGTTAAGACAAAAGAGAATCTATGAAGCAATACAAAAATTAAAACCTAAATTTAAAGAGGTAATTATGTTATGCGAAATTGATGATTTGTCTTACGAACAGGCTTCAAAAAAATTGAATGTTCCTGTAGGTACAATAAAATCTCGTCTTTACAATGCAAAAAAGCAATTGGCTTTAGATTTAGAAGATTTAATTTAAGTGAAAGGAAAAAAATTATGAAAAAAATATTATTTGTTATATGTTTATTATTCGCAACTTCTTCAGCATCATTTGCTGCAACTCAAGCTCCAGCAAAACCTGAAAATGTTCCACCTGTAAAACAACAAAATTGCAAAAAACCAGCTCAAAGACCTTCTTTAGACAAAGTTTTAAATTTGTCAGAAGAACAAAAAGTGAAAGCAAAAGAAATTAGAATGCAAGGTCATAAAGAAATGAAACCTCTAATTGATGAACTTCGTTCAAAACAAGAACAAAAACGTATGTTAATGCAAAATAAAAATGCAAGCGTAAAAGAAGTTCAAAAGTTAGAAAAAATCAATAAAGAAATTGTAAGTTTGAAAAAACAAATTAGAGAAGTAAGAATTAAAAATAATAAACAATTTGAAGAAATTTTGACAGAAGAACAAAAAATAAAATTTAATGAAATGAAAAAAGAAGGTAGAAAAAACTTCGCAAAACATCACAGACATCCATATCCTGTACAAAAAGGATGTAACAAAGCTCAAAAATCATTCCCTGTACAAGCAAAATAAAAATGCTAACACGTGAAAGAAAGGCTTTTTGCAATTTGCAAAAAGCCTTTCTTTTTTGTCTAAAAAGTCCAAATATCTTTAAAAATTCTAATCATAACTTGAAAAAACTCTGAAATGTGTTAAAATAGTACATGGAGTTTATAGCTTGCTGAAGAAAAATTGGATATGGTTTATTCCTCAAATCGCTTAAATGATAAATTTGATGATAGATTCATCAGACAGTATTTGGATTTGTTTCAAAAGATAACAGGTATGTCTGTTGGAATAGTTGGCAATCCTTATAGTACAATCAGAAATGATTGGATTTTTGATTCTGTTGATGAAAGTGATGATTGCATTAAATGTATAAAGAAACAATTAGAACAAGTTATTCCGTTGAATAAAAATATTGTGTTTAATTGTAGAGAAGGTTATGATACTACAATTGTTCCTGTTTTAGTTGGTAATCAGCTGGTCGGAAGTATTTATTGTTGTAATTATTATAATGCTGAAAATTGTGTAAAGAGTAGTTTGAAAAAAGGTGCAACAAGAGAAATTTCATCTGAAGAAAAAGCAATTATTTTAGATTTTTTAGAAAATCTTGCAATTTATCTTTCTGATTCTATTCAAATGAAAATTGATTTGAACAGAGATAAAATTAAAAAGAAATTTATTGAATTAATAACTTACGGAGTGGATTATTATTCAAATCCAGAAGATGTATTAACAATTATTTGTCATGAAATTTGCCGTTTGTATGATATTCCAACTGCAAAAGTTATTGAATTTGATTTAGAAAGTAACCGTTTGAGATTGATAAAACAATTCGTAGATACTTCAAAAGCAGATATGAAAGAGTTTATGGGTATAAAAAAATACGGTTATGAAATTATGAATTTCTGGTTGCCGATTATTAAAAAAGAAGCTCCTAGTGGCGAAGCAAAAAATTATGATTTAACTGATGAAACCTTCTTACCTAAAAATTTGGTTGAATTTTATAAAGAAATTAATATCCGTTCAAATTTGGGTGTAACAATTGATTCAACAAGTACAAGGAAACGCTCTTTGTGTTTGTTTAGTAATAAACCTGCTTCTTATTGGGATGATGAGTTGAAATATTTAAAATTGATTGCAAAGAAAATTGCATCATTATTGAAAAATATTGAAATAAAAAATAAATTGGAAGAAGTACAAACCGATATAGATGCATTAGTTGAAGCTAGTGATAATAAATCAAAAGATGAAATTAAAGCTGACTTGGTAAAAATATTAGCTGGTATAAATGTTGCATAATTTTTTGTCTAAAACATTGTAAAATCGTGTTTTTTAAGTGTTTAGATTTGTAAAATTTGTTTAAATAAAAATAGCAATTTTTATTTTCAGTTGTTTTATACTAGATGTGTGTAGTATTAGAAGGAAAAGAAAAAAACATGAAAATTAGTGCTTTAAATAGTTATTCACAAGCTTCATTTAAACAAAACAATGTAGCTTCAAAAAATGTTACAACACCTGCTTTTGAAGGTACTCAACATATTGCAAAAGTTTCAGGTAAAAAATTAGCAATGGCTCTTGCAGCAGGTTTAGCAATTGCAACTCCTGCACTTCAAAGTTGTGCTTCAAATCAAGTTCAACCAACAAGAGTTCAAGCTCCAGAAATACAAAAAACTCCAATGGAAATAGCTTTAGAAAATGCAGAAAAAGCTGCTCATACACAAGCAAGAGCAGAAGCTCAAGCAAAAGCTGATGCTTTAGCACAAGAAAAAGCAGACGCTCAAGCTGTAATTGTTGCAGAAAAAAGAGCAAAAATGTATGCAGAAGAAAGAGCAGACGAAAACGCTACTAATTTAGCTACCTCTAAAGCAAGTGAAATCGCTAAAAAATTAGCTACATATAAAGCACAAGATATTTATAATGAAACAGGTAAACCTGCAACTGTTACTGAAACAGCAACATATACTGCAACTGCTAATGGCTGGTGTGGTTATTATTCAAGAGAAATTGGAGTAGCAACTGCAAAAGCAACTGTAACTACTGAAAAAGTTGGCGATAATCCAACAGAAGAAATTACAGAAGGCGCAATTTCTCAAAAAGAAGCAACTCATTATGCAGAATATACAGCTACATCAACTAAAACAGCAACTGCAACAGAAACAGTAACTGTTGGTGAATAAAAAATTAAATTAGAGTATATTTAAAATAAAAACCCTAATCCGTCAAAACAGATTAGGGTTTCTTTTATAATAGATATTTTTTGTTATAATGAATATTATGAAAAATAAGGTTATAAATTTTTGGTTTTCATTGTCCGACAAAATAAGATTTTTATTTGTTGGTGGTTTTAATTTCGCATTTGCTTATTTTTTGTTTGTTGTAATAACTTTTATTATCGGAAAAGAACATTATCAGCTTGATTTGGTTTTGTCTTGGATTTTATCATCTTTTGTATCTTATACAACTCAAAAAACTTTGGTATTTTGTACAAAAGGAAATATTATAAAAGAATATCTTAAATGTTTTACAAGCTGGATGGTTAGTTATGCAGTAAATGCGTTGTTGTTAGAGTTATTTGTTAGTGTTTTAGGTATAAATGTATTTATTTCACAATTTTTTGCGACAGGCATGGCTGCTGTTGTAACTTATATTTTATTTAAGTGTTTTGCTTTTAAACAAAAATAAAATTTTCAGGCATGTGATGCGAAAATTCCAACTAATTTTTGAATTTTTTTGCTTTCTTTAAGTCTGAATACACATATAAGTGCAATTAAAACAAATATGAAAAGCATTATAAATAAAGCTAAATATGATTTTGTGTTGTAAATGATAATTCCGTTGATTTTTTGCGAAGGGAATAAATTTAGGAAAAACCCTGTGATATTTCCTAAAAAACCAACAACTACGTACATTGCAAAAATCATAAAACTTATTGCGGTTGAACTTCCTGTTTTGTTTATATCTTGCAAATAAGGAACAAGTAATGATGAAATACTTGAACCAAGTGCTAATATACAAAACATCACTGCTATCCAAAAAGTTCTTATATTAAAGATTAGGCAAGCACAAATGAAGAATAAAATTAGGCAATTTAGAGAACTTACTATTCTTAAAAAAAGAATTTTTTTGTGATAAATTTCTTTGCTCAAAAAGGCAAGAAAAACTCCTGAAATAGCATACATTGTTGCAGTTATAGACATTATAGTTGCTGCTTTGACAGAACTAAACTGACAAAAATCTTGTAGAAATTTTTTCCCTATAACAGTTTGTAGAACATAAAAACTTCCATAAATTGCGCATGCATAAGTAATAGTTTTTAAATTTGTGTGATTTTGCAAAACTGTTTTGATAAGTTTGAATTTTTCTTTTTTAGATTTTGAGTTCTTTTTTTTCTTGTTATCTTTTGCAATAAAGAAATAAAAGCATGAAAAGATTCCTGTAAGAATAGCAATTGCAAATAAAACTTCTCTCCAGCCATATTTATCAACTAATACGACAAAAGGTGCATTTGCAAAAATTCCACCTAAATATCCTACACAAAGAACAATAGATAAAACAAGTGCATAATTTCTTTGAGGGATATTTTCTTTAAGTTCGCTGATTAAACTTAAATAATAAGAAGAAACACCAATTGCAACAAGGGTTCTACTTAAATATAAAAATGGAAGATTGCGTGCAAAAGCAAACAAAAAAGAGCCTATAAAAAACATAATAGAGCCGATTTTTATTATTTTTTTGCCACCAAATTTATCTACCCAAAAACCAAGAAATAATTGAAAAACAGCGTAGATATACATTAATATCGCCCCAAGAGCCGTTATTTGTGCTGCATTTGCGTTAAAATCTATTTGTAAGGTGTCAAAAATCGCCCCTGGAATTGCAACACGTTGCATGTTTGCAAAAAAGTATAATATTCCTATGATTGCGATTGAAATTGCTTGAATTTTTTGTTTTTTATCCACTATCTAATTCCTTTTATATTTTTTATTATCAATAGAAATAGGCTTGTGTAAAGTAAAATTTATATAAAGATGCGAAAAAAGAGATAAAGGAAAGGCGACGGTTTTAACCGTCGCCTTATTTTGTATTATGAACTAAATTCGTTTTTCCAAAGACCGTGGATATTACAATATTCAATCGCACTTAAATCACCTTTATCAAGGCATTTGAGTTTTAATAGAGGTTCTTCTTTTGGGTTTAAATATTTTCGTTTAATGTATTTTTTATCTTTTGAAATTGCCTCTATAAATTGAATATAGTGTTCATCTTCCATTGGATGTTCAGTTTCTCCGATTTTTATAAGAATTTCGTTTTCTGTTTTTTCAAAATAAGGAAGATGTTTTTCTTGATTTTCTTTATCTTCAATTGTTTTTGGAGTAAGCAAAGTCATTTTTTGTCCGCAACAAACAAGTTCTCCTATGCCTGCTAATACAACTTCAATTGTATTTCCACAATTTGGGCATCGGTAAATTTCCAATTTTTTTGTCATAAATTCCTCCTTTTTTTAAATAAAGATAAGGGTTAATACTACAAAAAACATTACCCAAAAAGCTAATTTCCTTTTGCCTACAAAAACATTTTTTGTCATGATAATATATTTTTATGAGTGATTTAGAAAAAAATTTGATAAATATGAAAGATAAATACGAAAAAATCTTTCAAGAACAGGCAGAATATATTTCAAGCAGAGTTGATGAATTAGACATAAATTCTATTTTAGAAGATATGGAAACAAAACAACGTGAAATTTTTGAAAAACGAAATAAATATTCTTGTGTTGGTTGTGGCGCTTGTTGTAAGCTTGCGATTTCTGAATTTTCTTATGAAGAATTGAAATCAAAAGCAAAAAATGGTGATAATTTTGCAACTCAATTTATTTCTATTTTTGTTCCTTATAAGGATATATCAGAAGCTAAAAAGATTTTTCCTGAGTATATTGAACTTTTGGAGGCTCAAAAAGAGAATGAAAATGTTTATTTTTATCATTGTCCAAAAGTTACACAAAATAACAGATGTCCTGATTATGAAAATAGACCCCAAATTTGCAGAGATTTTCCAGATAATCCGATTGCTTTTTTGCCAAAAACTTGTGGGTTTTCTGTGTGGAAACAAGATGTTGAAGAAGATTATATGAAAAATTATGCATCTGTTGAAATTATTGATTATTTATTTAATGAATAATTTGAAAATTTGTTATATAATACAAGCTATGGAAAAGAAAAACATATTAGTTGCATTTGGAACAAGACCAGAAGTTATTAAATTAGCTCCTGTTATTCTTGAGTTGAGAAAATATCCAGAAAAGTATAATGTGATTGTTTGTAATACGGAACAACAAAAAGAACTTTCTAATCAAACATTATCTTATTTCGGTTTGAAAGCAGATGTAAATTTGGATTGTATGCGAGAAAATCAAACTCTTGCAAGTGTTCAAGCTCGTATTTTAAATTCTTTAGACAAGATTTATCAAGAGCAAAAAATTGATGCGACAATAGTTCAAGGCGATACAATGACAGTTTTAACAAGTTCATTGGTTAGTTTTTATCACAAAATCCCAGTTTTTCATGTAGAAGCTGGTTTGCGTTCTTATGATATTTTTGAACCTTTCCCTGAAGAAATTATGCGTCAAATGACTTCTCGTGTTGCACAATTACATTTTGCACCGACAGAAGCAAACAAAAAAGCATTATTAAAAGAAAATATAGAAGAAGAAAAAATTCATGTTACAGGAAATACCGTAATTGATGCTTTATTCTGTTTGTCAGATGAAACAATGAATAGTGCAAAAGCATTTTTCAATTTTGATTTTGATGAAGAAAAACTTGTGTTGATAACAGTTCACAGACGTGAAAATCACGGTGAAAGAATAGATAGAATACTAAAAGCTATTTCAGACTTGGTTGAAAAATATTCAGATCACACATTTGTATTGCCTGTTCACCCAAATCCTAATGTAAAAAATAAAGTTTATGCAGCTTTAGAAAAATATTCAAATGTTCATTTGATGTCGCCATTAGATTATCCAAATTTGGTGTATTTAATGAAATTAGCAAAACTTGTGCTTACTGATTCTGGCGGAATACAAGAAGAAGCACCATCTTTTGGTTGTCCAACTCTTGTAATGCGTTATGAAACAGAACGTCAAGAAGGTGTTGAAGCAGGTGTTTCAAAACTTGTTGGTGCAGATTATGACAAAATTATTGATGAATGTGAAAAAGTTCTTTCTAAATCAAAAGCAGAAACAAGAAACAAGGCTTTAAATCCTTACGGTGACGGCAAATCATCATTGAAAATTGAAAAATTGATTGATGAGTATTTTAAAAATAACTAATCAATTATAATTTCTTGTTCATTTTGATAAATAACATAGCCAAGATTAGCTTTTGGCGGTTTTTTAAGGTTTTTTGCTTTTGTGTAAATTATTCCAACTTTAGAAGAATTTTTTGCAATAGAGTATTTTTTTGCAAGTTTTGCACATTCAAAAATGATTTTATCGTTTTCTTTTTGTCCTGCTTCAAGTCGCAAAAGTATGTGAGAGCCTGCACAATTGTGGATATGAAACCATAAATCGTTTGGACGTGCTAGTTTTGATACGATATAATCATTTTGTTTGTTATTTTTGCCAATATAAATTTCAAAATTATCAATTATTTGTTTATCTATTTTTGATGGTTTTGTTTTTTCAGTTTTTTGGTTTGGTGAAATTTCTTCTTCAATTTCTTTTAGTTTGTCATAGGTATCACATTCTTCTATTGAATATAAAATTTGTTCAATATTTGTTTTTTCAAGTTCTAGTTCTTGTATCATTTGTGTTGTTTTTTCAAGCGCAACTTTTCCTTTTGTGTAAAGTTTGTAGTAGCGGTTTGCGTTTTCTTTTAAAGTTTTTGTTTCATCAAGATTTATTTTTAGTGTTTGATTTGTTTCATAATCAAAAATTTCAATATTTTTTGAGTAATCTTCATTGTTGTAAAGGTTACTCATTATCAAATCACCAAGTTTTCTATAATTTTCAGTTTTTTCTTTTGGTGTTATTTGTCGTTTAATTTTAGAAATGGTTTGTGTAATGTGTTTTTGTTTTTGGTTTGCTATTTGAAAAATTTTCGATTTTAAATTTTTAATTGTTTTTTCATATTGAAGATTTGCAAAATAATCGTCAATTTGTGAATTGATATCCGTTGTTTTAAATATGCTTGAAAGTCCTTTGAAATCTCTTTTTTGTGCTTTTGGTGGGTAGCAATATGGCAAACCTCCAAAGAGTTCTCTTTCTCTACTTTTTTCTGCTCCAACATTGTGTGCACAACCGATTATCATATTTGTATCGTAGTTGTATAATATGATATTTGAGTGTTTTCCCATTAATTCTATTGCTAAACAAAGATATATTTTTTCGTTTGTTTCATCATAAGTTTCAAAATAAAATTCTAAAATCCTCTCGCTTTGTGGTTGAACTATTTTTGCAATTTGTGAGCTTTCTAAATATTTTCTTAGTAGCATGCAAAACATAGGAGGTTTTTGAGGCATTTTAATAAATCTTTTTTCCTCATTTTCCTTTGTCATAAAACAAACATGAAACATGCTTGGGTTGATGTTTATGTAAAATTTTCTTGTTTCTCCAAGATTTCTAATAGAGAAAACAAGTTCAGTTCTTGTTGGTTGTTGAATTTTTTGTATTCTTGAGTTTTTAAGAAAATCAATGTTTTCTTTTAAAAAGTTTTCAAGCAGAATGTAATCAAAGTTATTCATTTTCGTTGTTAATTTCTTCTTTAATGCCAATTGGTTCGTAGATGTCTATTTCTTCATTTCTACCTTTGACACTAATTCTTCCTGCTTCAAGTACAACAATTTTATCTTTTGCATCTTCATAAGTTGATTTTGAAATAAGAATATCTTTGCCAACTTTGTTGCAATTAGATTCAAGTCTTGAAGAAACGTTTACTGCATCTCCCATTGCTGTGTAGCTCATTATTTTTTGAGAACCTGATAGTCCTAAAAGAGCATCACCTGTATTGATACCAATTTTTACATCAAAAATAATTTTTCCTTCTTTTGCGTTTTTAACGGCAAGTTCGCCGACTCTTTTTTTGATGTCTAAAGCAGTTTTTACTGCCATGTAAGCGTCGTCTTCAGAAGCAAAAGGGTCGCCCCAGTATGCCATAACGCAATCGCCGATAAATTTATCAACTGTTCCATTGTTTTCAAAAATAACATTAACTATTACATCAAGCAATTCGTTTAAGTTTGAAACTAATTGTTCAGGATTTGATTTTTCTGACAATGTAGTAAAGTTTTTAACGTCGCAGAACATTACTGTTATACGTTTTTTAGAACTTTTTAATTCAAGGTTATCTTGATTTTTCATTAATTGAGTTAGAACTTTTGGAGAAACAAATTTTCCAAACATGTTCATAATTGTTGCTTTTTTAGCAAGTTCTTTTTGAAATCTGTATGTGAAAACTAAAATTGAAGTTATTATGAAATAATATAAAGGAGTTGCTAATGGAATCCAAAGTCTTATGTTTGGTGCTGTAAAAGCTAATATACATATTAAAATGTATAGAATAAGAAAACAAGCTGAGTTTAAAAAACTGTATGTTGCATTTTTACAAATAAAACCAATGTAAACAAGGATGATACAACCTAATGCTCCAATTGCAAAAGAAGTTATTGGATTTAATCTTGTGATGAATTTTCTTGTTCCTTTAGTGTTTATTCTTGAATCATTAATAAAGTTATCAAGAGCAACCGCATTAGCTTCAGGACCTGCAAAAGTAGGGTTTACAGCACTTGTGTGAATATCTGTTCCTGCTTCTGTACGACCGATAACGACAATTTTATCTTTAAAAACATCTGGTTTTACAGTATTTTTATGTATTCCGGCTTTGCTTAAAAATATTTTTGAAATAGGAATATATCTGTAATTTTTTCCTGTTCCATGCCAGCCAATAGCTGTTTCACCATTATTGTTTATAGGGATAATTCTGTCTTTGTAATATAGATTATTATTTTTTATAGTTATTTTTCCATCTTCGCCAACGGCTTTCAAAAATCCTGCAAAAGAAAGTGATGGAATGTAGAATACTTCACCATTTTTCATTAGTTTAAAAATAGGTTGAGCATTTCTAATTACAGAGTCTGTTCCAACAACTTTGTTTACAACTGCCATTGTTGCATTTCTTGTGTAAATAGAATGGATTGGAGCATGTGAATAATATGTTATTGCATCGTCCAAATTGTCATCTTCAACATATACATCTAAAGATTTTTTTGTAGGTATGTAGTTGCTATTTTGAATTTGAGATTTATCTTTTAGTCTTCTTACCAAATATTCAGGGTCATTTAGCGAAGTTGCAAGAACAATGTTGTCATATTTTCCAATTTCGTTGGCAAGCTTTCTGTCATTTGCTGGATTTTCATTTAATTCGTTGAAAATAATATCGAAAAGAATTGCTTTTGGTTTGCCTTGTTCTATAAAGTTAACAACGTCTGCCCAAACACCTCTTTGCCAAGGGAAAGAACCAAGTCCTAGTTGAGGATGTTTTGCAAGTTCTTTTCTTGAATAATCGTCAATTGATACAAGAACGATATCTTTGTCGGCAGGTTTAAAGAAATTGCTAAAAGGACCATTGTCCAATGCAATTTTTGTTCTGGCATCATAAGTCATAAGTTCTAGTGATTGAAAAACTCCAGTTAGTGAAATAAGTCTTTCAACTACAATTATGAGTACAACAGTGCATGCGATAATTAATAAATTTTTTTTCATAAATAACAAATTTCCTAAAAATAAACTACATAATTTTTTATTATTATGTCATAAAAATAAAATAATTTTTAAGAAAGTTCAAGTAATGCTTTTACAGAACGAGCGTTATCTTTTACTGATTCAATTTCGCAATTTTTTTCTGTTTCAGAAAGTATTTCAAGGGCTATGACTTTGTTTTCTAAAGCAATAAGATTGTTTATTGTTCCCATAGCAACTGTTGTATCAAGGTCATTGATACCTTTTCCGTCTTTTGAAATAATAACAGATAAAGAGTCTTTTGAATTTCTTTCAACAAGAGCTTTTGCTGTAAGCATTCTAACTTCTGAATCTGCACAATTTGTTCCGATTTCTTCCAAAACGCCAACAGCAGAACTGTCTTCGTGCTTTGATAGTGCATCTATTACATTTGCAAGTTTTTCGTTATTATCCATTGATTATTCCTCTTGATTCAATTAAATTAATCATTTCAGTTCTTAAATCAGTAACATCTCGTCTTACAAGATTTTTTACATTATAAGTATTATTTGCTAAATCCATTTTGAAAAATCTTTCAGAAGAATTGAAATTGAAAATAAGTTTAGAATCGTTCAAAAATTCAGTTACATTTCTCATTCCTTCTCTCATTCTTCTTCCAAAAGAAACAACAGAATCAAATCTGCCTGAAATTTTTTGGTTTAAAGAATTTATTGAACCTAGAACAGTATTGAAAGCTAATCTTCCTTTTTGAGTGATTTTTTCAGATATTTTTTCTCTCAAACCTACTTTTTTAGCGCTTTCAAAAACATCTGCTGTTATAATGTTTCCTCTGAAACTTGCTCCAAATGGGTTTGTATGATTTTGTGTTGTTTTTGCTCTAGGAGTAAATACGTTTTGTGAAATTTTATTTATTTGCATGTAATGCCTTCCTTTTACTTTGTTATTAAATAACTCAACACTTTTAAGGTATCACAAGCTAATTTCTTTCAAATCGTCTATTTAATGTAGAAAAACAAAAAGCACATTTTGAAATGTGCTTTTTTAATTGATTTTTTAATGTTTGTTTATTGATAAACTTCAACATATTTTGGATTAACTGCAAGCCATTTAAATGATTGTGCAGATGTGTCAGGAGTGTCAATAACAAATGTTCCACCATATCTGCCTCTTTCAAATCTTAAATAACCTTCTTCTGCAAGATTATTTAATGCTTTTCTTACTGTGTTTGGGCTCAAATCCATTAATTTTGATAACGCATCAATTGATGGTAATTTTGAACCGATTGGATAATCGTTTGCGATTATATTTTTTAATTGGTTTTGAGTTTTTTCGTAGCAATAAAAAGCTGCATCTTTTGCAGGTGCAAATATTAAATCTTCTTTCTTTTGAAGATTAATAGAGTTTGGCATTTTTATTACGGTTGTTCCATATCTGCCTCTATGTGCAATGATTATTCCTTTTTTAATTAATGCTTTTTGTGCATCGTGTATTGTTTTTATACTTACTTTAAACTCTTTTGAAAGCTCTTCATGTGCAGGGAATTTATCACCAATTTTTAGATTTTTGATAATATATTTTTCTAAATCTTTTGTTATTTTTTGAACAAGGGTTACATTTTCAATGGAAGTTGAAGAATTTTCTTCTAAAGAAAAATTATTGTTTTTTATTGTTAAATAAAATTCTTTAGGATTTGATTTGTCATGCTCTAAAATATTTTGCAGACAAAGAGTTTCTAAAGCTAGTCTTGTTGTGTTTGGAGAAATTCCAATTAAACCAGACAAAACTCTTGAAGATGGCATTTTGTAGCCAATTGGCAAATTATTTGAAATAATATATTGTTTTATAGCATTAACGCAAATATCTTTTTTAGATGTAAGTTTTCTGATGTTTAAATTTTCGCATTTCCAATTTCTAATCATTGTTCCGATGCGTTGTTTAGATTCAACGTAACCTTTGTCTTCGATGTTTCTTAATGCGTTTTGAATTGTTCCAACGCTTACTCCTAAAAGATAAGCTAATTCTTCTTTTTTAGGTAGAAGGTCTGTTTCTTTGATTTTTCCACAACTAAAATCTTGTTCAATCCAAGATATAAGCCAGTTTGCAATAACATTTGATTTTGAGTCAAAAATGTTTTTTAATTCAGGCAAAGGCATTGAAATATCTTTTCTTGAAAGCTTGCGTAATTTAGTTTTATCTAATAATAAATAATTGTTTTCTTTTTCCATTTTTACCCTTCACTTCTAATTTAAATTTTCTCTATGCGTTCACGATATAAATTATACCCTTATTGTAAAAAAACAAGCAAGAAAAAATTTGTTATTTGTTTAATGTTTTGTTACATTATATAAAAAATCACTAATAAATTCATCATTTAAGTATATTAAAAATATAAAATTTTAATAATTTTTGTAACAATGACATGCAAAATTTAGCAAATTATATTTTTTGGAGTTTTCTCATGGATGTAGTGTTTATAAATTGAAAAGTGGGTGTGATTATGCAAGTATCAAAAATCGCTGGTTTAACTTTTGGTAATGTCGTTTCTAAACAACAAAATAACAAGGTTCAAAATTATAATACTATTCCATTAAATAATCAGGGCGACATGCTCATAAAATCTAATAACGTAAAAAATTCAGGTATTAATTTTGAACAAGGTCAAAATTATATAAAAGTTGTTTCTTTTGGTAGTATTCCACAAGCAGCTGAAATTTTTAAACCTGCTATTCAAATGCGTGTTCAAGGTGTAAAAAATTTCCAACATAATATGGATCCTGAAAAATTAAAAGATGGCGCAGTTTATGCAATTAACAAACTTGCAAATGGTCTTTGGAAAGACGGACAAAGTTTAAAATATATGGTAAGCGAAAAAGTTATTAAATTAATTTCTCCTGAAGTTGGTGAAATTGGTAAAGTTCCTTCAGAAATTGCTCCTTTCCTAATTCCATTATTAAAAGATGATTCGAAAAATTATGAATTTGAATTGTCAAATGTAATTGCAGGAAACACAAAAGGTGCTTCAACAATTGGTTTAAGAGTAAATTTAATTTATAAAGGTAATTCTCCTGAAGAAGCTCAAGAAGCATTTGATGAAATTTTGAATGATGAACAAGCATCAAAGAAAGCATTTTTCTATCAAGCACCATCAACAACACGTGATGTATTGAATGAAATTTTGAAATTTGAAGAAAAAGATAATGGTATTGAATCTGCACAAAAAATGGAAAAAGCAGTTAATTCAATTGTTGATGTTTTAGATAATCCAGAAAACAAAAATATTTTGTTAATTGGTCATTGCAAACCTGATGGTGATACTTTGGGTTGTATTTTAGGTTTGAAAAATTCATTAGATATGGTTCATCCTGAAAAACATATTGATTGTGCAGTAGATGATGAAGTTACAGGTTTGTTCAGACACAAATTACCTGGTATTGATAAAACTGTAAAACATCCTTATTCTCAAGAAAAAATTAACTTATTAACAGAAGAAATAAAAAGAGCAGAAGACAAAGGTGCTCCAGAAGCTATTATTAATGGTTTAAAAACTTCTTTAGAAAAAGCAACTGATAAAGAATTGTTGTTGGACAGAAATCAAAAATATGATGTAGTTGTATTGATGGATATTCCTACTCCAACAAGATTTTCAGCAGGTTTTAAAGATTATATTAAAGATGCAAAACAAGCAATCTATATTGATCACCACCCATATAAAGAAGAAGAATGGGATAATGCAAAAGAATCTACTGGTGTAGATATGAAAAATATTTTTAACAATAGTTTGGCATGGGTTGCAGAACGTGTACCTGCTGCTTGTGAACAAGCTGCAATTATTGCTTCAAAACTTTCGCCAAAAACAAATCCTTTAAATCCAGATAATACAATTTTGACAATGAATACTGATAAATTTAATGTAGATAAATTAAATGCAGCAGTTGCAGCATTCGTTACAGGTATTTGGACAGATACAGGCGGATTTGGTAGAACTGCAAATTTAGTACCTGAAGATATTATTGATAAAAATGGTAATCGTGTACCAGTTGGAAACCGTCCTAATTTCTTGCCAGAAGGTATTTCAAAATGGATGATGAATTTGACTTCAGGCGCAATTGATAAAAAATGGATGCGTGATAATATTTCTTATGATATCAACGATGAAAAGAAAGATGGTGATATTGAACCTACTGCCAGAGAAAAAATGCTAGAAATAGCAAATAATTTCAAATATGAAAATAAACAAATCGGTTTAGGTATCGTAAATGCAACTTATGAACAAATGCAAGATGTTTTAGAAATTGCACAACAAAAAGAACCTGAAACAGGATTTTTAGATGTTCAAAACTCTTTCAAATATTCTGAAGTAATGGGTGATTTTAGAGCTTCTGAACTTCAAAATGGTATGAGTTCAAATTCTAAAAAAGGATTTGATGAATTAGAAGGTCCTGGACCTTATGATGAAGATAAAATCGCAATATTTATTTGCGAAAACGAACGTAAAGGTGAATTGAATACAGAAGGTAAACGTTCAACTGCAGATGCTTTAAGATTTTCTTTCCGTTCAGTAGAAGGTACAACACACGCTGAATTGTTAGCTTCATTATTTAATGGTGGCGGACACGGTGGTGCTGCTGGTGGTCAAATTAAAGCTGACGGCGTTAGATTAAATACACCTTTGGTTGTCAAAATTAACGGTGAAACAGTTAGAAATAGTGAAAAAATTTACAAAGCATTAGTTAAAAATTATGATATTATGCATGATTCAAAACTATCTGCTGCTGAAAAAGCATTAAAAAGAACAAATATTGAATTAGTTCAAGATGAAAGTGGTGAACCATCTATGAAAATTATAGAAAAATTAGTTCGTGAAATTCGTCACAATGAACCAATTAGATAAGTTCAAATATTTGAGTAGTAATAAGGCGATTTTTGAATATTCAAAAATCGCCTTATTTTGTTATATCGATATATTTTTTAGATGTTTTATTGAAATTTCTGGTTTTAAAATTATTGAAATAGCATCTATTCTAAATTTTTTAAATTTATGTTCTTGCAAATAGTTAAACGCACCTGTTTTTATGTTGTTAAATTTCGTTTTTGTAATAGCTTCAAGTGGAGAGCCACAAGCCTCTGATGAGCGGGTTTTAACTTCTATAAATACAATGGTGTTTTTGTCTTGTGCGATAATATCTATTTCACAAGTTCTTGAAAAATGGATATTAGTTTCAAGAATTTTGTATCCTTGTTTTTCAAGGTATTCTTTTGCATGGTTTTCACCAATTTTTCCGATTTGTGTGTTTTTCATTAAAATATCCAAATTCCAATAATTGCAAAGATTATCAAGGCTGTATTGTAGTGTAGAAATGTTGGAATACAGGTGTCTGAAATATGATTGTGTTGTCCATCAATATTTAGACCAGCAGTAGGTCCAAGAGTTGTGTCTGATGCTGGAGAGCCTGCATCTCCAAGTGCAGCTGCAGCTGAAAGTAGAACAACTGTTTCAGCAGTATTAAATCCTAATTTTGCACAAATAGGAATGATTAAAACGGCCAAAATAGGTATTGTACCAAAAGAAGTTCCTATTCCGATTGTTATAAAAAGTCCGACAATTAGTATAATAAATGCAGTTATTATTTTGTCGTGTGGTAAAAGTGGTACAATTGTATTTATCAAATTATCTATACCACCAGTTGTTTTTAAAACTGTAGCAAATCCAGCTGCAACAAGCATTACAAATGCGATATAACCCATAAGATAAACACCTTCATTTATTAGGTTATCCATTTTAGAATGTTTAACAGCTTTGAAACTGAAAATTATTCCTAAGCCTACAAGTGCGCCAAGTGGTAATGATTTTGTCCAAATTTGAACTATAAAGGTCATTATTGCTGCAAAAAGTGTAATATAGTGACTTTTGTTAAATTTTTCACATTCGATAACTTCTTTTTCAAATTTAATATCTTTGTATTTTCTTGGTTTTCTGTAAGTTATAAATATTGAAATTAAAAGTCCAACTGTCATTCCAAGTCCTAAAATCCAGTTGTATTTCCATATTTCAGAACGTGCAATTTCCATTCCGTTTGATGTCATGTTATCTGCAATAAGGTTTTGGAAGATTAAGCCGAAACCTGCAGGTATAACAATGTAAGGCATTTTTAATCCAAATGCAAGAACGCATGATATAACTCTTCTATCAATATTTAGTGTATTTATGATTGGAATTAATGCAGGAATAATGATTGGAATAAAAGCAATGTGAATTGGAATTATATTTTGTGACATCATTGCCATTAGACAAATTATCGCAAGTAAAATATATTTTTTTGAGCCTACAATATTGGTTATTTTTTTTGATATCAAATCTGTAAAACCAATATATGTCATCGCAGCAGCGAAAGTTCCAAGTAAAATGTAACTTAATGCTGTTTCAGAATTTCCGCCCATACCAGAAATAAAAGTATTCATTATATCAGTCAAATTCATTCCTGCTACAAGTCCAGCTATTATTGTAGAAATAAGTATTGAAAGAAGAACATTTACTTTGCATACGCAAAGAATACAAAGTGTAAGAATTGAAATAATTGCGGGGTTAAATATTAAATCAGTCATTCATTAGTCCTTCACATAAAATAAATCTACCTAGAATTTCTACATCACAGTATGTTTTAAGACTATCACAAAAACATTTGTTATCGCAAAAGCCGCCTGAAAGATATATTTTTTTAGGTTTTTTTGCAAAACTCCAAGCATTGTATGCAATTCCATGTATAAATTTAGAAATGGCATCTTTGGCTTCAATGTCTTTTGAGATATCGTCCATAATCTTTTCAAGTCCAAATACACCGCATGTAACAGGGAATTTTTCTTCACAATATTCTAAATCATCAATGTTTACATCATAAAATTTTAAAAGCATTTCAACAGTTGCTCCTGTTGAACTTGCACAGGATGTATTCCAATCCATATCTTTAAATTTTCCGTTTTTAAATTTTATCCATTTTACATCACGGCTTCCCATATCTAAAACGGTTGCGTTTTCTGAAACATGATTTTGAGCACCTTTTGTTAGTGCTACAATTTCGTTTTCATGAAAAATTCCTTTGCCCATGTGTCCGCAAGTGCGTTCATATACAAGATTTAAGGTTTTTAATTTTTTTGTTGGAATGATAAAAAATGTTTTGTTATCTTTTTCAAAATGTTTTGTTGCAACAGAAAAAATTTCACTATTTTGGTTTAATGGTGAGTCGCAAATTATTTTTGAATATGTTGTTCCAGCATCAAGATAAAATTTCATATAATAATAATAGCATAATAAAATTTAATCAAAATCTAATATTTAAAATTGGTTATCTTAATTTTATAAAAGCTTCGATTTTTGCTTTGATAGAATTAGTTGCGTAATCGTCAATATCAATGTATAAGCCATTGTATTTGTCTGCTAACATTTTTGCCAATTGAGATTTTGCACAAAATGCTTGTGAATAAAAAACAGTTGGAATTTTCTTTTCAACAAACATTTCAAGTTCAATATCTGCTGGCACTCCTGCTTCTACGCATCTTGTCCAGCCAAAAATGTGAGTTTCATTAGGAAATAATTCTAATATGCTTAAATCATTTGGTGGAACACCCCAAAAACCGAATTGAGGTTTGCATTTTATTAAATTAGTTTCTTCTTTTGGAGAAATAATATTTGCTGTAATTTTTTCAATTTTTTCTCTTAATGGTAAATTACTTTCAGAAATAGGTGTTTGTTTTCTGTTTTTTGTATCTTCAAAAATACTTTCGATAACATTAAAACCTTTTTCTTTTAACACTTTTGCAGTAAACCAACCACTATCGCATTTGTCTTTGCCAATAGTTGCAACGATAAGGTTAGGTTTAAGAGTTATGGAATTGTTTACGATGTTTTTTATAATTTTGCAATACGCATCAGGCAGAATGTTTGTTTCTGCATATCCAAAATCGATGTCTAAATCAATCCATTGTGCATTTGGGTATTTTTGTTTTAATTCCAAGACAATTTTAGGATTAGGGTAACCCCAAAATCCAATGACAAAATTTTTGTTAGTCATTTTATATGATTTCCTTGTATCCTTCAGGATTGTTCAATAAATCGTAATTTATTTCGTTTTCGTTGTCAGCGATAGCTGCTGCAACAACGGCATCTGAAGTGATGTTTAAAATAGTTCTGAACATATCTGTAAGTTTTTCTAATGCAAATAATAATGCAAAACCTGCAACAAGTTGTTCAGGACTTAGACCAAGTCCGTTTAATACAAGTGCGATTGTGATTAAACCAGCTCCTGGAATACCAGCAGATGTTGAAGATGCAACAATTGCCAAGAAACAAATTTGAATAATAACGAATGGTCCAAGATGTATGCCATACATTTGAGCCAAGAAAATTACCGCAACTGTTTGTAATATTGCAGTTCCATCCATGTTAAGTGTTGCACCTAGAGGAAGTACAAAACTTGAAATTTTGTGAGAAATACCTCTTTTTTCACAACAAGCAATAGTTAAAGGTAATGTTGCTGATGAACTTGCTGTTCCGAATGCAACCATCATTGCTTCTGCCATTGCAGTATAAAGCATAATAACAGGAACTTTTGAAAATACTTTTAAGAATACTGGATAAACAACAAAGAATTGAATTGCAAAACCTATTGCCAGTACCAGTAAATATTTAGATATACTATGGAATACGTCAATACCAAAACTTGAAATAGCGGTTGCAGTTAATGCAAATACCCCTGGAGCTGCAAAATACATTATCCAATCGGTAACTTTCATTGTCGCAGCAAATACTGATTCAAAGAATGAAACGACAGGTCTGTTGATTTCACCTACTTTTGCAAGTGCAACGGCAAAGATTAAAGCAAATACAATTATCGGTATCATTTCGCCTTTTGCAACTGATTCAAGAGGGTTTTTAGGTATGAAGTTCAAGCAAATATTTAACATATTTCCTTTTTGAGCTTCAATTGTGCTTGCAACTTTGTGTTGAACTTCAATAGCAGATGCAGAATTGATGTATTGAGTTGCACCATCTCCTGGTCTGAATGCTAAAGCTAAAGTTGCACCAATTGTAACGGCTATAACAGTTATTATACCGTAGTACAATATCATTTTTGTGCCGTATTTCCCAAGTTGTTTGTTATCCCCAACACTTGTAATACCGATTATTATTGCTGATATTACCAATGGAATAACAACCATTTGAATTAATCTAATAAATAATTGACCAATGAAAACTAAAATATTTGATACCAAAGCGCTTTGATGGCTATGTAAAAAGATACCTACGAAGATACCAGCTATTAATCCGAAGAAAATATGCCAGTTTCTTTTAAGTCCTAAACCAAGTGCAATAAGTATCTGCATATGTATTTTCATAAATAAAATCCTCTTTATTGTATTAATTCTAAAAATCTTTTAAATTTTACTACTTAAATCCTAAAATTTCAACATGTTTACAAATTATTTGAGTTTTTTAATATTTATAATTGATTTGACATGTTGTAATTGGTTGAGTGTATTCAGCCTTGTTTATTGAATGGCTATCAACAATTACAGACGGTGGCATAATATAACCTTTGTAGTGTGCTTTACTCATTCGGTTAAAAAATTTATCTAGCCATTCTGTTTTTAATTCTTTTGAAATATTATTTTTTTCTTCATAAAAGAATTTTTCTTTTAGCATTTGTGAATAAGTTTGATTTTTTTCTTCTATTCTCCAAATTATTTCATCTAAAAATTCATAAGGCATAAGAGCTTCTTCTGCTTGTAATGGTTTTCCTGTTTTAGGATTTATTGCAAGTTCTGCTCCTGGTTTTTTTAAAATAATTGATTCAGGAATAGCATTTTTTTCTTCTCTGTTTTCGTTCATCCATCTTGCAAGCGCAAAAAGTTTTGTTTTTGTAACATCGCTGATTGGGGCAAAACCACCAGACATATCACCGTTTATCGTCGCATAACCCATGTAAAATTCTGATTTGTCACTTGTTGCAATTGGAATTGAAGATGCAAATTCGTTTGAAAGCCCAAAAAGAATTGTTGCTCTTGTTCTTGCTTGAATATTATCTTGTGCATAAGATTTTTCTAATTTTGCATTTTTAAAATGTTTTGAAGTATCTTCTATTAAAGGTTCTACGGCTTCGTTAAAAGGTTTTATCAAGTCTGCAATAGGAATTGTTGAAAAACCTATTCCTAAATTTTTTGCAAGTGTTTCCGCATCAGTTTTACTTTCACTGCTTGTGATTTTTGATGGCATACTTACCCCAAAAACATTTTCTTTTCCAAGTGCATCAGCTAGAATTACTGCACAAACTGTTGAATCAAGTCCACCTGAAAGTCCTAAAATTGCTCTTTTAAGTCCACACGTTTTGAAATAACTGCGTGTTGCTTGGATTATTGTTTTGTATGTTCTTTCTAAATCATTTGAATAATCAGTTGAAAAATTTTCTTTTTCGGCGGTTTTTTCAGAGCCTTTTGGAAGTGGGTTTATTTCTCCGCCTTGTTCTAAATTAGTTACTAAAATATCTTCTTCAAAAGATTTTGCTCTTGCGATAACTTCACCTTTTTCGTTATAAATCCTGCTTGCTCCGTCATAAGAAAAATTATCAATAGCACCAACTTGATTTACGTAAATCAATGGTTTTTTATAGATTTGAGCAACTGTTAGTAATGTTTCGTTTCGTTCAAATTCAGCACCTGTTCTTGATAGAGTAGGAGTTAGGTTGATTATTGCATCTGTTTTTTCAATGTTTTCAAATGAAGAAAAAGAAATTAAATAATTTTTTCCATAAATTTCAACTATATTATCTGTTTCATCTTCCAAAATTATTTTTTTAATTTTTTTGTCTTGAATTATTGCATAAGTAGAAGTAAAATAGTCGTTTTCTTCTTTTATGTAACTTAAAATAACAGTTTTTGATGATGTTTTTTGAGTAATTTTTTTTAGTGCTTCTTCGTTTTGTTTTACGATGAAAGGAAATCTTTCTATAACATCTTCTATGTGAGAACCTGTAAGAGCTAAATGAGGAAAGATGATTATACTATTATCCTTTGCTTTTTCTATTATTTCAATTATTTTTTGTGCGTTTTTTTCAACAGCGCAGGGTATTGTACTAATTTGTGCAAGAATAATGTCATTATTCATTTTCTTTTATCCTTCTTTCAAGTTCTGATAATGAATTGTTTAATTCTGGTTTTAATTTTCTGTTATCTCTAATTTTTTCGTAATGAAAAAGTATTGTAGGGTGTTGTTTTTTAAAGAATGTAGCTATTTCTTTGTAACTTAAATCTAAAATTTCTCTAGCAAGATATATTGCTAATTGTCTAGGGTAAGAAATGCTTTGTTGTCTTGAAGAACTTTGCAATTCTTTTAATGTTACATTGAATTTTTCACAGATAATATCTGTTATAGTTTCGATAGTGATTTCTTTGTGTGATGAATTAATATTCAAAATCTCTGTTGCATTTGCAACATCGATTTTTGTATTCATTAAATTAGCATAGGCATTTAACTTGTTGTAAGCACCTTCAAGTTCTCTAACATTCTTTTTAAAATTAGTAGCAATAAGTGAAATTACGTCGTCTTGTAAAGTAAAATTATCTAAAATTGCCATATTTTTTAGAATTTTTGTACGAGTTTCAAAATCAGGTGGTGTTATTTCAAGTGTAAGTCCTCTTTCAAAACGTGATACAAGTCTTTCTGGGAGTGTAGGAATTTCTTTTGGAGGTCTATCTGATGCAATTACAATTTGTTTTGATTTGTTGTAAAGAGCGTCAAAAGTTTGGAAAAACGCATCAATAGATTTTCCTTTTGATTCTAAAAATTGAATGTCATCAACTAATAAAATATCTACGTTACTATATCTTCTTCTGAATTTGTCCATGTTTAATGTTCTGTCAGTAGTTTTTTGGTTTGCGTTTAAGATATAGTCATTTACATATTCTTCAGTTTTTACATATTTTACTTTTAGTTTTGGATTATTAAAAATTACATAATGTCCAATTGCTTGTAGCAAGTGGGTTTTTCCAAGACCTGAATTTCCGTATATAAAAAGTGGATTGTATTTTTGAGCTGGATTTTTTGCAACTTGTTGTGCTGCTTTAAATACAATTTCACTATTTGGACCTACTACGAAATTTTCAAATTTGAATTTTAAATTTAAATTTGTTGAACGCATTGTAGAAAGGCTATCTGGAAGAGCATCAGCTTTTGCTTTTTCGATTTTTCTTTTTTCTTTTTGTTCTTCTTTTTCAAATTTTTCTTTTAATTTTTCATCATAAATAATTTCATATTTGATAAAATCGTTTAAATTTTTTTTAAAAGTTTTAATAATATCGCTGTTTTGATTTTTAATAAATTGTCTAGCGATAGAATGACCTGTTAAAAGGGTAAAAACACCATTTTCATAACTAATTGGTACAAGTGGTTTTATCCAAGGTTCAAAAGTAGATTCAGGAACTATTGATTTTAGTTCCTCTTTCACTTCTTCCCAAATTTGTTTAACTTCCGAAATTTCCATGCTTTTTATTCTACAACAAAAAAGCATGACTTTTTATTTTTTGTTTTTGCTTGAACGTTCACGAACGGAAATTCTAATCGGAGTTCCAAAAAATCCAAAAGCTTCTCTTAATTTGTTTTCAATATATCTTTTGTAATGGTCTTTTAAAAGGTCGCCATTATTTGTGAATAAAACAAATGTTGGTGGTTTTGTGTTTATTTGTGATGAATATAATATTTTTAATCTTTTATTTTTAACTGTTGAAGGTGGATTCATTGCGTAGGCTTCGTTTATAACTTTGTTTAAGATGCCTGTTGCAACTCTTTTTGAAGCTTGTTCATATACTTCAACTGCTTTGTCAAAAATTTGTGTAATTCTTTGTTTTGTTAATGCACTTATATATATTTTTGGAGCAAAACTTAAAAATGGGATGTCTTGTTCTAGTTTTTTATTGAATTTGTTTAATGTGTTTGATTGTTTTTCTTCTACTAAATCCCATTTGTTTACTGCAATAACAATACCTTTGCCTGCTTCAATGATTGTAGATGCGATTTTTTTATCTTGGTCTGCAAGTCCTTCTTTTGCATCGATTACTAAAATTGCTATATCACAATCTTTGATAGCTCTTATTGCTCTATCAACTGCAAACATTTCTACGCCAAAATCAACTTTTGATTTTTTTCTGATTCCTGCGGTATCAACTAAAATAAATTCTTGGTCTTTGTAAGTTATATATGAGTCTATACTATCTCTTGTTGTTCCTGAAACATCTGAAACAATAACTCTTTCTTTTTCTAAAAGAGCATTTACAATAGATGATTTACCTGCATTAGGTCGTCCGACAATTGCAATTCTGATTTTGTCTTCTTCTTCTGTTTCTTCGTCTTGTTCAAAATCTTCTGTAACTAAATCAAGCAAATCACCAACTCCACCTGAACCGTGAAGAGCTGAAATTGCAATAGGTTCTCCGATTGCAAGTGAATAGAAATCTGCAATCATAGTATTGTGTTGATTGTGTGAATCAATCTTGTTTACTGCTAAAAATACAGGCTTTTTAGTTCTTCTTAAAATGTTTGCAATATCTTCATCTGATGGTTGAACTCCGTCTTTGCCATCAACAAGGAATATAATTTTATCTGCTTCATCACAAGCAATTTGTGCTTGGTCATAGATTGAAAGCATTATTTCATCTTCATCCCCTGGAATTATACCGCCTGTATCAATTACAGTAAAATTTTTGTGTTGCCATTCAACATCAAAATAAATTCTATCTCTTGTAACTCCTGGCATGTCATCGACAATAGATTGTCTTGTTCCGACAAGCCTGTTTACAAATGTAGATTTGCCTACATTTGGACGTCCTACTATTGCAACTATTGGTTTTCTTTTCATGGTTTTAATTATATCATGCAAAAATTCATATTAAAATAATATAAAAATATCAAGTTTTAATTATTATTTATATTATAATTATCTACATTGTAAGAGTGAAAAGAGGAGTTTATTATGATTCATAGTTCTGCAATTATTGATAAATCTGCACAAATAGCAGAAGATGTAGAAATCGGACCAAATGTCATTATTGGTAAAAATGTTATTTTAAAAAGTGGTGTAAAAGTTTTAGGTAATGCTTATATCGAATGTGCTGAAGTTGGCGAAGGAACAATTATCAATCCATTCGCATCAGTTGGTACTGCACCTCAAGATTTAGGCTACAAAGGTGAAGATACAAAAGTTATTATCGGAAAAAATTGTTTGATAAAAGAAAATGTAACTATAAACAGAGCCGCTGCTTGTGGTGATTTTACAACAAGAGTTGGTGATAAATGTTTATTAATGGTAGGCGCACACGTTGCTCATAACTGTATTTTGGAAGACGAAGTAATTATGGCAAACTTGGCTACAATCGGTGGTCATTGTCAAGTTGGTTATGGTGCATTTATTGGAGGTATGAGTGTTTTCCATCAAAACGTTAGAATTGGTAAAATGTCTATCGTAAGTGGTTTTTCTGCTGCAAGACAAGATATCCTTCCATATAGTAAAGCTGACGGAAGACCTGCTTATCCAAATGGTTTAAATGTTGTAGGTATGAAACGTAGAGGTATTTCTCAAGAAGATAGAACAATTTTAAATAGAGCATATAAAATTCTTGTTTCTCCTGAATATAATACAACTCAAGCAGTTGAAAAAGTAATTGCAGAAGTTGAAAAGAATAAATATGTAGATGAAGTAATTGAATTTATCAAATCTTCAAAAAGAGGTGTATCTCTAAAACGTACAAAACAAGCATTATAATAAATATTAAGGAGAAAAAATGAAAGATATTTGGGAAAAATATGCTTCTGTACTTGTAGATTATTCTGTTGATGTTCAAAAAGGTGATTTGACAGTTATCAGAGCAACAGGTCCAGATGCAGAACCATTGGTGAAAGCTGTATATAAAAGAGTTTTAGAAAAAGGCGGAAATCCAGTTGTAAGAACTTCAATTTGTGATTTATCTGATATTTATATTAAATACGCATCAGATGAACAATTAGAATTTATTGACCCAATGTTAGAACTTGAATATCAAAAAGTTGATAAATATATTTCTATTGGCGCACCTTTGAATTTAAAATCAATGGCAAGAGCAAATAAGGAAAAATTAGCAAAACGTTCAGCTGCTACAAGAAGTTTATCTGAACTTTTGTTATCTCGTTCTGCAAAAGGTGAAGCTGCGTGGGTTATCGCTGATGTTCCAACAAATGCTTTGGCTCAAGAAGCAAAAATGTCATTAGATGAGTATTCTGAATTTTTGTTTAATGCGTGTTTTTTGAATTTGGATAATCCTGTTGAAAGACTTAAAAAAATGGATGAAGAACAAACAAAATACGCAAATTATTTAGATAAATGTTCAAAAATCAGAATTGTTGGAGAAAAAACAGATATTACATTTAATACAAAAGGTAGAAAATGGATAAGCTGCGCAGGTAAAAATAATTATCCTGACGGCGAAGTTTTCACATCTCCGGTTGAAGATAGTGCCGAAGGCGAAATCTATTTTGATTTTCCAGCAATATATAGAGGAAATGAAGCTTCTAAAATTCATTTAAAACTTGAAAAAGGAAAAGTTGTAGAAGCTCATGCAGAAAAAGGCGAAGAATTTTTACTTTCAATGTTAGATTTAGATGAAGGTGCAAGATTTGTCGGTGAAATTGCAATCGGTACAAATGAGATGGTACAAGATATAACAGGAAATATTTTGTTCGATGAAAAAATTGGCGGCGCAATTCACATGGCATGTGGTGCTTCTTATCCTGAAACAGGTGGAAAAAACGTATCAGGCTTACATTGGGATATTATCAAGAATATGAAAAATGGTGGAAAAATTTACGCCGATGATAAATTGATTTATGAAAATGGAAAATTCTTGATATAGATGTTTTAAATAGTGTTTAAAAGGGTCTGCGAATTTTATTCGCAGACCCTTTTTTTATTTTATAGACCAGATGGTCTATGAAAATTTTAAAAACTTAAATCTTAGGATTGATGTCATAGTGTGAAAAAAAATATATAGTTAGAATGTCAATAGGGAGAAGTTGAGTAATTAACTAACAGGAGTAAAAGTTTTTTAAAATGTTGATGAGTATGAAAAAGATTTTATTATTAGGAATAGCATGTATCGCACTTACTTGTGGAAAGGTTTTTGCAACAGAAAATGTTTTGCAAGCAATTCAAATCACAGGTGTTAAAGATAGTTATGATGTTATTTTAAAATCTGATGACGTAGCAGAAATCAAAAAAACTGTTCAAGCTCCAAACAAAATGATTATTCTTTTAAATGGTATTAGAGCTTCAAAAACAATTAATACAATTTATAACAATACTTCTTCTGTTGATAGTGTTGTTGTAGAACCAGTAACAGATGAATCTGTTAAAATTTTCATTCAAGCAGCAAATGTTCAAAATGCAAATATTCAATTTGATTCATTAAAAACTCCTTTAGGTGTTTTAAATAATTCACAAACTAATGAGCAAAAAGCTGCAAGTGAAATTTTATTGAGCGGACCTGTAACTTCATTTAGACCAATTGTAAAAGACGAAGAAGACGAAATTGATAGTTATTCATTGTCATCACTTATTTCTTATGTAAAAGGTTTGTTTGATGAAGACAAAGCAAGTTGGGCAATGACAATCGGTTTGCTTTTAGTATTGCTTTCAAGCATTGTGAAATTGAAAAAAATGCAAAGTTCAGCTGCTAATAGAACATTGAGTCTAGGTGGTAATTTGCAACAACGTGAAATTGATATGTATCGTTCAAGAGTAAGAGAAGGTTTATCTCAAAATACGCAAGAATCATATAATCAAAATACGCAAAAACCTTCTTATAATGAACAAGCTTATGTTCCTCAAATGAGAGATGCTTCAAAATCAAATTATGGATTGAAAACTTATCAAAACAGCACAAAAAGTCCATATATGACTCCAGAAGTTTCTCGTCCAAGATTGAATAACAACGCTTTTTCAACACCTGTAAAAACACCAGCAGCAGCTCCAAATGCTTTGCAACAAGCTGCTCAAGAAATTATCAAAAGAAATTCTGCAGCCAAAATGCAACAAGCTGCTACAAAAACTGTTTCAAAACCAATTTCAGGTGCAAAATCAGCTCGTATTGATAGTATGAAATTTTTAGAAGATATTACAAAAATCTATGAAAATAGTGGTAGAGCAGATTTAGCACAAGGGTTGAAAAGTAATTATCAAAAAGCCAAAGCAGGCTTGAAATAAAAGTTTTATTTTAAATATACTCAACATATTACGCGGGGGCTTATCAAGTCTCCTTTTTTTTGCTTTTTTATTTAATTTAAATTTTTTATATTCATGATAAAATTATTAAGTAAATAATTTTAGTAATAAAAGGAATTGATAATGGAAAAGAAAACAGAAACATTAACTCCAAAAGAAACAATAAGACAAGGCAGAATACAAAAACTTACAGAACTTGCTGATAAAGGCATTTGCCCATATCCATATACATTTGACAAAACAGCAGATGCACAAGAATTGCAAGACAAATATAAAGATTTAGCAGCAGGAGAAGAAACACAAGATGTTTATTCTGTCGCTGGTAGAATTATGGCAATGAGAAACACAGGTATGTTTATCGATTTGCAAGATTCTTCAGGAAAAATTCAAATTTTCTGTCATAAAGAAAATATGCCAATAGAAATGGTAAAAATGTTAAAACTTGTAGATATTGGTGATATTGTTGGTTTTACAGGTACAATAAGAAGAACTCCACGTGGTGAGTTGTCAATCAAAGCTACAACTTATACTCTTCTTTCAAAAGCGTTATTATCATTACCTGAAAAATTCCATGGTTTGACAGACGTAGAAACAAAATACAGACAAAGATATGTTGATTTAATTGTAAATAAAGAAACAAGAGATACTTTCAAAAAAAGAAGTTTGATTATTTCAAAAATAAGAGAGTTTTTGGCAAACAAAGGATATTTGGAAGTTGAAACTCCAATCTTGCAAACAGTTGCATCAGGTGCAAACGCAAGACCTTTCACAACACACCATAATGCTTTAGATATGGGCATGACAATGAGAATTGCTCTTGAACTATATTTGAAAAGATTAATTGTTGGTGGTGTTTCTGAAAGAGTTTATGAAATCGGTAAATGTTTTAGAAATGAAGGTATAGATACAAGACATAATCCAGAATTTACTATGATAGAACTTTATCAAGCTTATGCAGACTACAATGATATGATGGAATTGACAGAAAATATGGTTGCATTCGTAGCTCAAGAAGTTTTAGGAACAACAAAAATTAAATATGGTGAAAATGAAATTGATTTAACTCCACCTTGGGATAGAAAAACTATGTTAGGTGCAGTACAAGAATATACAGGCTTAGACTTTAACGAATGTTTTACAGCAGAAGAAGCTCGCAAAATGGCTGATTCAGTTGGTGTTCATGTTGAAGAAGATGATTGTTGGGGCAAAGTTATTGATAAAGTATTTGAAGAAAAAGTTGAACCTCATTTAATTCAACCAATTCACATTACTGATTATCCATTGGAAATTTCTCCATTAGCAAAAGTTCACAGAGATAATCCAAGATTAACAGAAAGATTTGAAACACGTGTTAATGGTTGGGAAATTGCAAACGCATTCTCTGAACTTACAGATCCAATCGATCAAAGAAGCAGATTTGAAGCTCAAGCAAGAGAAAAAGCAAACGGTGATGAAGAAGCTATGGAACTTGATGATGACTTTATCGAAGCATTAGAATATGGTATGCCTCCAACAGGTGGTATGGGTATGGGAATTGATAGATTAGTAATGTTGCTTACTGATTCTCAAACAATTCGTGATGTAATCGCATTCCCAACTATGAAAAAATTAGAAAATAATTAAGGTTTAAAAAATGGCAAAAAAAATAACTAAAAAATCTGAACCAAAAACAAATTCACAAAAATCAACACCAGTAGCATCAAAATCAACACAAGCAACAAAGGTGTTAGAACCAACAAAAAAAATAATAGCCAAGAATTTGATAAAAATTTATGGCGATAGAAGTGTTGTAAACGATGTTTCTTTTGAAGTTAATAAAGGCGAAGTTGTTTGTTTGCTAGGACCAAATGGTGCTGGTAAAACAACAACATTTTATATGGTAGTTGGTTTGGTGAAACCAAATAGTGGACAAATTTTCTTGAATGATGATGATATTTCGCTATGGCCAATGAATATAAGAGCAAAAGCTGGTGTAGGATATCTTCCTCAAGAAGCATCTATTTTTAGAAAATTGTCAGTAGAAGATAATATCAAACTGGTTCTTGAAATGAACGATAAACTTACTGTAAATGAAAAAGCTAAAAAATTAGAAGAATTGTTGGACGAATTCGGCGTAGCAAAATTAAGAAAAGCGTCTGCAGTTTCTCTATCAGGTGGTGAAAGAAGACGCGTAGAACTTGCAAGAGCATTAGCTGCTAGTCCTGATTTTATTTTGTTAGACGAACCATTTACAGGTATTGACCCTATCGCTATCGGAGAAATTAAAGATAATATTAAAAAATTGTCTTCTGATAAAGGCTTGGGTGTTTTAATTACAGACCACAATCCAAAGGCAACTTTGTCAATTACAGATAGAGCATACGTAATTTTTGACGGTAAAATAAAAATTCAAGGTAAAAGTTCTGATGTTGCAGTTGATCCTGTTGCAAAAGAATTCTATTTAGGAAAGGATTTCAAATTATAATGGAATTTCTTTCAAAGATAAAAATTTATGATAAATATATCTTTAAACAAGTTGTAGCATCAACATTTGGTGCTGTATTTTTGTTTACTGTTATTTGGATTGCTCCTGAAATGTTGCTGAATGTTATTCGTGCAGTTATGGAAGGTGAATATTCCGTAAAAACTGGGCTTTTGGTTATTGCTTATGAATTACCAAATATTTTAGGAAAAGGGCTTCCTGTCGGTTTGTTATTAGGTTCTTTATTTACATTTGATAAATTGAGTAAAGATTCTGAATTAACAATTTTTAGAGCAACAGGTTTGTCTTTTAAAAGAATTATTGCTCCTGTTTTGGCTTTCAGTATGTTGGTTACTGTTTTTTGTTTTGTAATGTATGATCAATTAATTCCATATTCTTCTAATAAATTAAAAATAATCAAAAAAGAAAATTGGTATTCTCAATATATTTACACACAAAAAGATGATGCTGGAAAACCAACTCAAACGGTTATTTCAACATTTAATAAAGACAATATAATTGATGTAATAGTGCTTGATTTTTCTAATAAAAAATATAAAGATTTACATGCACTTTCAAAAATTTATAGAGCAAATCGTGCAATCGTTAAAAAAGATAATTGGCAATTGAACGATGTTACTGTTTATGAAATAACAGAAAACGGAATTTTTGAAAATATTGCTTATAAAAAGAAAGTAGATATTTTAGCGGGCGAATCTGGTAAAAATGCTTATAAATTAATGACCTATTCTGAAAAAAGGGATAGAGAAATGTCAAATACTGATTTGTTATCTTATTTGCTGTTATTGAAGAAAGAAGGTCTTGAAGAAGAACATAATTTAATGTTGAATAAATTTTATCAAAGATTTGCTCATCCATTTGTTTGTATTTTGTTAGCGATAATGGGTTGTTTGCTTGGTTTTAGTAAACCAAGAGAACAAAGACTTATTGGATTTACAATAGCAATTGGTGCAATTTTCTTGTATTATATAACATTGCCATTTTTTGATTTGTTGGCTGAAAAAGGAGTTTTACCTCCATTTATAACGGCTTTGACTTCGCCTGTTTTCTTTGCGGCTTGTATTTATTGGTTTTATAAATCAAAGGATTTGTAATTAATGAAAAAATTTGGAATTGTTTTAACATTAACACTAATAATGCTTGTTTCTTGTGCTTGTGTTTTTTCGCCCATAAAACTTGATTATAATGATGGTGTTTATCATGTTGTGTTAGATGGAAAATATTTTGCAAAGAAAATACATTTTGTTGCAAGCGAAAGTCTTATTTCAAATGAAGAAGCACATAAAAAATATAAATCTAAATTAACAATGAATACAGGGTTTTTCGACCCTAAAAATCAAAAGACAATTTCTTATATAGTAGAAGGGCAAAGTGACACAGCAGTTGATCCGTTATTAAATGAAAATTTATTAGAAAATCCGATATTAAGACAAAATTTGGATAAAATTATAAATAGAACAGAATTTAGGGTTGTTGAATGTGATAACAAATATCGTTATGAAATAGTTCCGCATAAAACTCCAGTTGAGTTTGGTTGTTCAATTCAAACTTCTGCGCAAGGTGGCCCAGAAATATTACCAGAATTGCGTATGGAAGAAGAATTTTTTGTTGTAAGAGATGAACAAGGTAATGTTATAAGAGAATCAATTTCGGCATTACATAGATGTGCAAGAACAATAATTGGTTTAAAAGACGGAAATGTTCATCTTTTAATATTTACAAATTCTCATCCTTTAACCTTGCCAGAAGTAAAAACATATTGTGAAAATTTAGGTTTAGAGCGTGCAATGGGTTTTGATGGTGGAAGTTCTACATCTTTTATTTATAAAGATATAAATGTTACTTCTACAAAAAGTGTTGCAGGTCGTAAGTTAAAATCTTTTATGATAATTAAATAAGTTTATTTGGTTAAGTTTTGTAAAATAGTAATATGATTTGGTCAATTTTTAACTTTGAGGTTCATTAAAAAAGCATAAGATAAATTGATTAAAATTAAATTACAATATACCAAATAAACCAAAAAATAACCAACCTTGACCTCCACAGAGGTCTTTTTTTTGCGTTATTTTATTTGTTTGGGTTAGTCATATTAGATTTTTTCATTCTATTAAGTCTAGCTTTATTTTTGGCTTTGTTCCACATAAAGTAAACTGGTAAACCCGCAACTGTGATTAGTAAACCAGGTAATGTGTATGTAGGTTTAAATACAGCTAAACAACCAATAATGTATGTTGCAATTACAATAAATGTTATTGCATAGAAACTTTTTATTCTTAATTTTTGTTCTTCTTTTGGGAATTTTTTTCTGTAAATGAAAATACCAATCATTGTGATTACATAGAAAATTAAAGAAGCGAAAATTACAAAATCAAGTAGTTGTGTGTAATTTCCCCATAAAATTAACAATGCAATCCAAGCACATTGGAACCACAAAGAATTAACGGGTACTTTTGTTTTTCTGTTTATTATTGCTAAAAATCTAAAGAATAGTTTGTCTTTTGCCATTTTGTAATAAACTCTAGCACCTGCTAAAACCATACCATTTGCAGCTCCAAAAGCTGAAATCATAATGATAACTGCAATAATTTTTTTACCGATTGTTCCAAACATTTCACCAATAGAAACGGCTGCAACGATATCTCCAGGAGCATTTTGAATTGCAGAAATTGGAGTTGATACAACATAAATAATATTAACTAAAATGTATAGTAGAATAACTGCACCTACACCAATTTTTAGAGCTTTTTTAACATTTTTTTCAGGTTCTTTGATTTCACCTGCAACGAATGTAATGTTGTTCCAACTTATTGACGCAAATAAAGCTCCAACTGTTGCTGTTGATATTTTTGCTATATCAGACATGTGAAAAGTTATTGTAGATGGTGCAAAGTTTGCTGTAATAATATCCCAGTTCATTCCAAAGAATATACCGCAGAAGATTATTCCGATGATACCTAAAACTTTTGTAACTGTGAAAATGTTTTGTGTAATAATACCGGCTTCAACACCACGAGAATTGATGTATGTAAGAACAAAAATAGTGATTATACCGAATAATTGTTGATATGATAAATGTAATGCTCCATATTGGAATATCATATTGCCGTCTGCTAAAAATGGAATAAGCAAGCTGGCAAATTTGATAAATGCAACACAAATTGCGGCAATTGTACCTGATTGAATAACTAAAAATGTTGTCCAACCGAATAAAAATGCCAATTTGTCGTTGAAGATTTTTTTCAAGTACATGTATTGACCACCTTCATCAGGGATGTTAGTGGCAAGTTCTCCATAAGCAACAGCACCGCAGTATGATACGAAACCTGCTAAAATCCAAACTAAAAGTAGTAAAAAAGCACTTCCAACTTGTCTTGAAATGTCAGCAGATACTAAAAATATTCCACTACCAATCATTGAACCTGCAACTATTGAAATAGAGTCAGGTAAGGTTAATGTCCTTTTTAAATCGTTATCACACATTCGGCAAAATCCTCTCGTATTTATCAAAAGCGATAAAGTAAACTGTCGCATGCATATTTCAACTGTGAAAAAAATAATGCTATTTAAGCATGCTAGTAAAGTTTAACCTAAAAAAAAATTATTGTAAATAAAACGTAACAATAATTTTACTATAAAGGTTGTTTATTAACGACTAAAACATCACAAGTTACATTTTCAATTACTCTTTTGCTAACAGAGCCAATTAATAATTTAGAAAGGTTATTTTTTGATTGTGCGCCAAGTACGATTAAATCAATGTTTTCAGACTTACAAAAATTTATTATTTCATAAGCCGGATTTCCTGTTAGTATAACTTCTTGGTTTATTTTTATTTTATCGTCGAAAAGGTTTTTAAGTTTGTTTAAAGATTTTATCGCATGTATTTTTTGTGCTTTTTCAATAGAGTCAAGCCAATTTTTATCCAAAGAAATGTCGTAAGGTAAAAAATCGTTTTTTTCAATTACTGTAAGAATGTAAATTTCTTTGCCGGTTGTGTCAAAGTGGTCAAGAAAAATTTTTGCAGCATGTAATGATGTGTGTGAACCATCTGTTGTAATTAGAATTTTTTTGCTAGAAGTTTCTTTTTTGCTTACAAAACAAGCAGTTGGAGAATTTGCAATGATTTGTCTTGAAACTGAACCTAACCATTTTTCTATTCCTTTTTTTCCGTTGCTACCAAAAACAACCAAATCATAATCGCTGCTTGAAATTTGTTCAAGTATCATATCGCTTGCAGCGCCTAAAGATTTAATTTTATTTGTTACAGTAAAATTTAATTCTTGTACTTTTTTTTCTGCAAAAATAAGTACGCTTTCTGCTATATTTTCATAAATTTGTGAATAATTAGAGGTGTCAATATTCATTGATATTGGCAAAAAATTCCAATCAATAACACAAATAATATCAACATTTGCGTGTTTTGTATATGCAGATAAATTTTTTATTGAATTAAAGCTGATTTCAGAGCCATCTGTGCAAAATAAAATGTTCATTTTTCCCTCAAAATTATTTTTAGTGATAATTTATTGATAACAAACATTAAAAAAAATAACATTGTCTAATAATCTAAATTTTTTTGCTATAATATAACTTGAATATTAGTTTTATGGATTTAGCATGCAATCAAAATTAGAAATTAATCTTCGTGAATATAAAGAATTGATAGAAACTATTGCAAAAGTAGAGTATCAAAAGCTTTCTGTGGGTCACATGGTAGAGTATTTGGAATTGGTAAATATCGGTACTCAAACTTTGTATAATCTTTTTAAGGATTCTGACGTTTCACAATTTAATAATTCTTATCTTTCAACTGCTATAAAATGGGCGATAAGAAACGAAATCAGACGCAGATATAAATGGTATTCTTATAGAAATCAACCTTCAGCAGAAGACCATGAAGATTTAAGAGCAGCAGTTTATAAAACAATTTTATCAATCGACGAAATGGCTGAGGCTGAAACCCCTACTCAAATAAAAGATTCTTGTAAAACTCCTGAAGAAATATTAGAGTTTGTAGAACTTAAATCTGAGGTGACTGAAGCAATAAAAAAATTACCACAAAGAGAAAGAGAACTTATCGAAAGTAAATTCTTTAAAGATAAAAAATTGAAAGATCTTTCTGTTGAATTTAATCTTTCTCAATCAAGGGTTTCAAGAATTATACAAGCAGGGTTGAATAAAATAAAAAAAGAACTTAATGGGTAAATAGAGGATTATATGACAAAATTAATTTTTGAAAAAAGTAATGGTGTAGATGGGATAAACATTACTGATGGGGATGTGGAACTTAATTGTATCGATAAAAAATTTCAAAGAAATAAATCGTTAAATCTTCCACAAATGTCAGAACTTGAAGTTTTAAGACATTATAAAGAACTTTCAGACAAAAACTTTTGCATAGAAAAGGGTTTTTATCCTTTAGGCTCTTGCACGATGAAATATAATCCCAAAGTGAATGAAATGTTAGCTTCTCTTGATGGTTTCACTGAACTTCATCCATTGAATGAAGATAGTGATTGTCAGGGTTCTATTGAACTTATGTATAAACTTCAAGAAGCTTTGAAAGTTATAACAGGAATGGATGCGATTTCTTTGCAACCTGCTGCAGGTGCACATGGTGAACTTTCAGGCATGATGGTTATAAAAAAATATTTTGAAGTTAATGGTGAATTAACAAGAAAAAAAGTTATTATTCCTGATTCAGCACACGGTACAAATCCAGCAAGTGCAAGTATGTGTGGTTTTGAAATTGTAGAAGTTAAATCAAACGAAAAAGGTTTGGTTGATGTAGAATCTTTGAAATCTGTTTTGGATAAAGATGTTGCTGCTATTATGATGACAAACCCAAATACATTAGGACTTTTTGAAGAAAATATTTTAGAAATTTCAAAATTAATGCACGATAACGGCTCTTTGTTATATTATGACGGAGCTAATTTTAATGCAATTATGGGTTATACAAATCCAAAATTGATGGGATTTGATGTTGTGCATTTGAATTTGCATAAAACATTCTCAACTCCACACGGTGGTGGCGGCCCAGGTGCAGGCCCAATCGGTGTTGTTGAAAAATTAAAAGATTATTTGCCTGTTCCTGTTGCTGATTTTGACGGCGAAAAATATTTTATGAGCTATGATTTTAAACATTCAATAGGAAAAGTTAGAAATTTTTATGGCAATTTTGGTGTTTTGGTCAGAGCTTATGCATATATTTTAATGCTTGGTAAAAATTTGAAAAAAGTAAGCGAAGATGCAGTTTTAAACGCAAATTATTTGAAAGAAAAATTAAAAGGCAGATATGATTTACCTTATGATTATCCTTGTATGCATGAATTTGTTCTTTCAGGTGAAAGACAAAAAGAACAAGGTGTTTCAACTCTTTGGATTGCAAAAAGATTGATGGATGAAAATACTCATCCACCAACAGTTTATTTCCCATTGATTGTTCATGAAGCATTGATGATTGAACCAACTGAGTCTGAAAATAAAGAAAGATTAGATGAGTATGTTTCTGTTATGATTAAAATAGCAGATGAGATTGAACGTGATTCATCAATAGCGTTAAATTCTCCTATGACTGCTCCAGTTAAAAAGATTGATGAAACTTTAGCCGCTAGAAAAACTGATTTGAGATATAAAAATGAAGAATAATAAAAAAGAAACAGAAAAAAAAATAAAAGTAGCATTTCCTCACATGGGAACAATTTCTATCGCTTGGGCGTTAGCATTAAAAAGAATAGGTATAGAACCTTTTATTCCGCCATATACGAATAAAAGAACTCTTTCTTTGGGTACAAAAAATTCACCCGAAGCTATTTGTCTTCCATACAAATTGATTTTAGGAAATTTTATTGAAGCTATTGAAGGCGGTGCAGATTATGTTGCAATGATTACCTCTCCAGGGATTTGCAGACTTGGCGAATATGGTAATAATATTCAAAAAACTTTGGAAGATTTAGGCTATGAAGCAAACTATATTGAATTATCTTTGTATGATGGTATAAAAGGTTTGATTGACTTTTTAAAAAGATTAACTGGTCATAAAAATTATATTATGATTACAAAATCAATAAATATGGTAATTCAAGCTATTTTTGCACTTGATGAAATGGAAACAACTCTTTCATATTATCGTGCAAGAGAAATTAAATTCGGTGAAGCAGAAAGAAGATTTAAAAAAGGTTTGAAATTGATTGAATCTTCAAATAATTCAAGAGAATTAAAAAAGAATAAAAAATTAGCAATTGAAGAAATTAAAAAAACAAAAATAGACAAAGATAGAGATGTTTTGCATGTTGATTTAACAGGCGAAATATTTGTTGTTTTGGATTATTTCTCAAATCAAAATATCGAAAGAGAATTAGGAAAAATGGGCGTAGAAACAAGAAGAAGCCTTACTGTTGGTGGTTTTCTGCGTGATGCCATTATTCCAAAGATTTTGAAAAAAGGTGAAACTCATTTAGAAAGAGCATTTAGAATGGCAAAACCTTATCTTATGAGAGATATTGGTGGTGATTCTTTAGAATGTGTGTCTGATGTTGCTTATGCAGAACAAAAAGGAAAAGATGGTATTATCCATATAAGTCCGTTTACTTGTATGCCTGAAATTATGTCGCAAAATATATTTCCAAAAATGAGAGAAAATTGTAATATTCCACTTCTTAGTCTGATTATGGATGAACAAACAGGTAAAGCAGGTTATATAACAAGATTGGAAGCATTTGTAGATTTGATGCGTAGAAAAAAAAGAAAAGAAGAAGCAGAAAAGAAAAAATTAGCAAAAACTTCTAAATAGGTGATAATATGATTAAATATTTTAAAAAGGCTTTTCAAATTACAAATGAAAATTTGGTTTTAACTGTGCCTTTTATTCTTTTTTTATTAACAATATTGATTTATGTTGGGTTAGCTCATACGTTGATAAGAAGTTTTGCTACGTTGTTGATTTATTTAGCAACAATTTTTGCAATGATAGTTGCATTTCTTGCAGGTTGGCTTTATATGGTGCAACAAGCTATTGAGCTTGATAAAATTGATATTCCAATTGAAGATAAATCAAAAGCATCAATGGATTTATTAAGAGTTTTTCCTTCTGGTGTGGGTGAATATTTTTTATCTTTCGCTGGTGGTGTTATTTTTTATGTGTTTTTAGCAATTGTAATTACTATTGTGGTTTATGGGATAGGTATTCATTTTATTGGAAAAATGGATTTTTCTTTATCTGATTATTCGGCAGCATTAAAAAATACTCAAAATATGAAAGCATTTCTTCATTCTATGTCAAGAGCTGATATGGTAAAACTTAATTGCTGGCATGTTTTGGTTTTTGCAGCATCAACTGTATTTTCTTTTTTAACAACATTTTGGACATGTGCAGTAATTAACAAGAATAAAAATCCTTTTTATGCTCTTTGGGTATCTCAAAAATTTATTTTCAAGAATTTCTTGAATGTTGTAATTTTTTATATACTTATAAATTCTATTTATTTTGTAGTTTCTACAGCAAATTCAATTTCCGCAATAAATCCGATATTATCATTTGTCGCAACAATTGCGTATTTTTATATTTTTGTATATTTAGTTGTGTTAGTATATCTATATTACGATAGTGAAAAATTAGAAAATACAACTATATTAAAAGAGCAAGAAATTGAACAAAAACCCGAAACAGAAAATAATAGCGATAGTGGGTCCGACAGCATCGGGCAAGACTAATTATGCTATAGAATTGGCTAAAAAAAATAATGGTGAGATAATTTCAGCCGATTCAAGACTTGTTTATAAAGGTTTTGATATAGCTGCTGCAAAACCAACAATGGAAGAACGACAAGGTATTGAGCATTATTTGATAGATATTGTTGAGCCAGAAGTCGATTATTCTGTTGCAAATTTTTCTGATGATGCAAAAGTAGCGATTACAAAAATTGTAGAAAAGGGTAAAACGCCTATTGTTGTAGGTGGAACAGGTTTGTATTTTAGAATTTTATTGGAAGATTTTGCACTTCCAAGAGTTGAAGCTGATTTGAAGTTGAGAGAAGAACTTGAAAAATTGCCAACTGAAGAATTACATAAAATGTTATCAGAACTGGATGAAGAATCAGCAAAAAAAATTCATTTTAATAATAAAGTAAAAATTATAAGAGCTATTGAAGTTTGTAAAATTTTAGGAAAGCCAATGTCTGTTGCACAGGGTAAAAAAGAGCCTGAATACGATGTTGATTGGATTGGTTTGAATTTTAAAAATAGAGATGATTTGTATGAAAGAATTGAAAAACGTGTAGATATAATGGTTGAAATGGGAATTATTGAAGAAACCAAAGCATTGTTGAAAAAACACGGGCGAATTGGCAATTTTATAAATACGATAGGTTATAAAGAAATTTTGTCGTATTTAGATAATGAAATAACATTAGAAGAAGCAATTGCACAAATTAAATTGAATACTAGACATTACGCAAAACGACAATTAACTTGGTTTAGACGAAATGAACTTATAAATTGGATTGAGCAATAAGCTTACATAAATGATTCAATTACAATTTTGCCAGAAGCGTCTTTTTTAACGATAAGTTTAATTTCTTGACCTTCGCTTGTATAAATATCTTTTAATACAACATTTTTCAAATTGTTTGTTTTTTCAGCTTCTAAAACCGCTTTGTTTGCAGTAGAGATTAGTTCGTTAAAGCTTACTAATTCCCCATTTTTAGTAGTAGGGTTAATTAAATCTCTATCGATTAATCTCATAAATGCGTGGTCTTTGATTTCTACATTTTTGTTTAGTGATTTTGTAGAAATGTTTTTCATTGATTCAACTGTTCCTGCAAGTTGTTTGTATTGTGGTAAAAATTCACCTTTTGCATCGCAGATTTCTTTGTTTAAATATGGGTCAAAAAATTCTTTTGTTGCTTTGTTTACATAAACTTCGTTTTTGAAAATATCTGTTATTGCGTGAATTTCAGATGGTGTAAGTTTATCAGGATTTGATTTTGCTTTTTCAAATAAATCTTCAAATTTAACAATTTCTTCTGAACCAGAATTATCTGTTAATACAATATTTTTCTTGTTTACTCTTTCTGAAATTTCAGCAGCACGACTATCTGTGCTTGTAAGCATTTTGTCGTAAGCTGTGATTAATTCTTTTGTAACCATATTACTTTCAATCATACTTTCAGTAAATTTTGTTGGGTTTTCTGGTGTGATTGATTTTGCTTTTGAAATTTCAGGTTCTTGGCACATTATGTTTTTAGAGCTACCAATATCTGTAAGATATTTAGTATCAATAGCTCTTGTATAGTTTGAGTTTAAAGATTGAGTTAATTTTCTTGCATTTTCATAACTTATTTCTCTTTTAAGTGCTATTTCAAATTGTTCTTCTGCACTCAATGTCATTTCATATTTAGAAAGTAATTTTTCAGGGTCGAAATCTATTGAGTTATCTGCTCTTCCGTAAAGAGTATTTTTGATATTTGGAATATCTTCAAGAGTAAGATTTGCATCTCTGAACATATTTAAGTTTTTAAGTTGGTTTAAAATTTCAATGTTTTTGTATGTTTCTGCTTCTCCAAATGCTTTTACTGAATTATTGAAATCGTTTTCTGATATTTCAAAATTTTTCAATTTTGCAGATGTTTCAGTAGATATTGCTTGGTTTTGAGCAACAGGTCTGTTATACAATATTTTGTATTCTGAATTGTTTGTTCTTGGTACAGAGTCGTTATTAACTTTTGGATTTAGTTTTGTATCTCCTGTGATTGCAATATTGCTATCAGTATTTAATTTTCTTGAAGCTATCGCAATAGTTTCAGGGAAATATTTTTGAAGTTCATAAGTTCTCATAGCAAGAGTATTTGCACCTGTTGCTGTTGAGAACATTGCATTGATTTCGGCAACTGTTTCACCTGCGCCTGCAAGAGAATCGTTGTAAGGACCTTTGATGAAATAATCTATATAGTCTTCTTGAACATCAGGGAATGCTTTTTTGAATTCAGCTTTTTCTCTTTCAAAAGTTTGTCTGAATTGTTTTTCGTTTGAAATTGCGTAATCTGTTATATAATTATTTTTTTCATTTGCAGTAAGGTCTTTAGCGTGTCCTGCTTCATGAGAATATGCAAATAAATTATTTTCAGATATTATTTCGTTGTCAGCAATACTATAGAATGAATTATCAACATTTGATTTAGAAAGTTTTGTACCTTGATTTTGTAAATCTAAAAGTTGATCACCTGACATTTTGTCTATTAAAATTTTCATTTCACTGTCACTAGCATTTTTTAGGACATCAGAATATTTTACAGTAGTTGTTGTTCCTCTTGCGATATCTTGAACTTCAATTCCTGTATCTACTTTTTTCATAGTATATTTGTGACCATTTATTTCAGACATTGCAGTATTTTTATCAATTCTTGTAAATGATCTGTTGATTGTAGATAAAACTTGACCGTCTTTTGATGTGATTTGATAGAACATTTTAACGTCATCACCATCAAATTTAGATTCATAAGTATAATGAGTTTTTGTACCGTTTAAACTTTCAAGATTTTTTTCAACTTTTGTAATTTCACCATTTTTTTGAGCAAAACATTCAATTTTTTCGTTTCCGTTTGCATCAATGATTTTGGAATTATATATTCCAGGAACATCAGACAATTCCATTACGTGAGTTTCAGGTAATCCTGTTTTTGGATTTTTGTAAGTTTTTACTTGTGATTTTAAAATCATACTGTTTGGATTATCACCAACGTATTCTGCTTTGATTTTTGAACCATCAATATAGTTTTCACTTGTTAAAGTTTTACCTTTAATAACTTCTTGTCCATCAATGATATCTGTATGTGTTTCTTGAGTTGTTCTTGATTTTAAAACTCCTTCAGATGTATATTTTGTGTCAGTAACGGTTACATCTTTATCTTTTATTTCCCAATTTTTACTATGAGTTTTAGTTTCTGTAGTTTTGAAAGTGTTTTCTTTAGAATCATATTGAACTTCATTTTTTACATAACCGTTTGCATTTAGTTGTTTATATTGTTCTTCTGTGTAACCATCACGAGTGAATGAACGAGTAATATCACCATTAGCTTCATCATTTAAAATTATTTTTTGATTTTTTGGAGCTTCATCATTTAAAATCAAAGGTTTTTGAGGTTCTGCAGAATCTGAAAGAATGATTTTTTTAGGAGTTGTAGCTTCATCAGCCCCCATAATTGTTCTTTCAAAGATATTCATTTTAGAAGTATCTTTTGGTTCAGAGAATATTGTTTGTGTTTTTTTAGGGTTTTTTATTACTGTTCCATCTATTTCAAAGTCATTAGAATTTGGTGATATTCTTTGGAAATCAGGTTGTGTTGAGTTTGTTGTGTTTACTTTAGTGGTAGCTAATTTGCCCATAGAAATACCAGTGATGATAGATATACCTTGAGAAATTCCTTCACTTGTTAAATCAACGTTACCTGTGATGATATAATCTGCATATATGCCTAAACTTGCATCTACTCCGACTTCTGCGGCTTTTGCAACTACTTTGCTACCCATTTTTGTTAATACAAGTTGATTTACTCCACTTGAAACTTTGTTGATAGCAAAACCTGAAGAAACTAGAGCTGTATCAGTCGCAGTTTCTTTTAATAGTGCTAAACCTTCTTCTTTAGATAATCCATTTTCTGAAGTTACTTCATCTACTAAATCTAAGCCTTCGTCAAGGAATTGACCACCAAGAGCCATACCTGTTCCAACTTGTGCAACTGCAATTGAAGCACCACCTGTAACAGGTGCAGCAGCATATCCGCCAACCATCATTGTCATACCTGCAATTGATACCCCTGATGAAACTCTATCTGCTACTGTTTCTTGTTTTTCACAATATTTAGATACTAATTCTCCATTGAAACCTGATGTACCAAGTGCTTCTTTTGCATATTTTGAGTAATCGTCTGAAACTTCTTTAATGCTTTTTCCTGTTATTTTTTCAAAGTTTTCACGATATTCATTAGTGCAATAAAGTGCATAATTTTTAAATCCATTGTTAGCTTGTGAAATCACTTCGCCTTCTTTGTGAGAATGATTTTCGCTTCCAGTTTCATTTGGTTTATATGTTTTGGTAACTTCTGTAGGACCTTTTAATGAATAAACAGTAGAAGTTACAGACAAATTTCCGTTTTTGTCAAAGACATATTTTCCGCCTTTTTCATTTTTAGCGTATTCGTTTAGTTTTTCAATAGCTTCTTCTTGTGAGCAATTATAAAATTTTCTTGTGGCATTGATAAGTTCTTGCCCAGTAAAAGTATCTTTGCTAAGTGCATCTTCAAATGCTGCGCATTTTGCAAGACCTGCGTTTGCGATTGTAGAATAATTTTTTGCTTCTTGGAATTTTTGAATTTTTTCAGGATTAAATTCAACACCTGTGTTTTCTTTGTAAATTCTTGCAAATTCTTCAGCGGTGTCTGCTTGTTTTAGTTCGTTGATGAATGTTTCTTGTGTTTGGAATTGTTCTTCAACTTTTTGTTTTGTTGCTTTTCCGCCAAAAAATTCTCTGACTTTGTTAGCCGTTTTTGCAACCCATCCATCTTCTTTGTCTTGTTCAGTAATAGTTTGTTTACCACTATCTAACAATAATTCTAATGTGTCTGTCGCATTTTTTTCTAAGGTTTCTTGTTCTTCTTTTGACAAATTTAGAAAATCATTTTGTTTTTTATTATAAAATTCTTGTGCTGCTTCTCTTCTTTTAGCCTCTTGAGGTGTCATTTGGCTAGCTTTTTCAAGAGAAATTTGTTTTTCTAAATCATCAAGTTCTTTTCCGCTTATTTCTTTAGAATAAGCGATTTCATTTGATGTAGTTTCTTTTTCTTCTTCAATTTGGGTTTTTAAAATTTTTATTTCGTTTCTTATGTCAGATAATTGTTTAGCTGTGTATTGGTTTGCACCACCATTTTGAAGTTTGATAACTAGGTTTTTTTCTTCTTTTTCAAGTTGTTGAAGTTGTTCTTCATCGGAAAAGACAGAATTAAAAGTTTCCTCACCTTTTTTAGTTGCTTCAAGTTGAGGATTGTCGTATTTATTTGAAAATGTAATCTTGTTTATTTTTTTATCTGTCATGAAAAAGAAACCTATATACTATATAAAAACATGTTTTTATATAATATTTACTTCATTTTACAAGATATTTAATATTTGTTAAATATTTTTTTCATATATTTTTTTAAAATACAACAAACAGTTGATGTCTTATTGCCTTTAAACATATATTCTAGTGTTGGGGAAGAATATTATTAGGGATAATTTTTAGACAAAAATGACTGAAAATATTAGAAAAGATGAATTAGATTTAACTCTTTATTATGATTGGTTTTGCCAAACTTTTTTGAATGCGGTAAAGCAATCAAGTGATGAATTTTTCTCCGATGTTTTTGATTACAAATTAGTTTCTGTAAGTAAAAATATAAACGCATTGTTTCAAGGTGATGAATATTTTGTAACTAAAATAAGAATTGATAAACAGCATGATATATTTTTCAGATGTTCTTCTGTTGCTGTAAAAATTATTTTAGACGAAAGTTTAGGTGTTGCAAAAAAATATGATATTTCAACAATTACAGAACTTGAAGCAAAAATTATAAGTTCATTTAATGATTTTTTGTTTAATAATGTAACTCAATTTTTAGTTAATAATATTGACCCAAAAGCTAAAAGAAAAAATTATGACATGATTAATTTGACTATGTTAATCAAGTCAAAAAATGGTGATAGCAAAACAGGAAAAGTTATAATTTCATTACCTTATGTGTTGGTAAAACCTCCACAAGTAGAGGTTAATCCTGTTTATGATGTTTCATCTTTTAACGAAAGTGTTATAGATGTTGCCTTAAAAGTAGGGACAACAAAATTTAATTTGAGAGATTTAAAAGGTCTTGAAAAAGGCGATATGGTTGTGTTTGAAGATAGTAATATAAACACAATGCGTATAATGTTTAAAGATTATGTATCAGATTTTAAATTAACCCCTAATCCAGGGATTGTTACATCAATAGATGATGACGGAGGAGGAAATATGAGTGAGAACTCTTCACCACAAAATTTGTGGGATAGTATTCAAGTCGATATGGATGCAGAATTTGATTCTGTAAAAATTAGTTTGGGTGACTTGAAAAATATACAAAGTGGTATGGTAGTTGATTTGATGTCAATTTATGACAATAAAGTGTCATTAAAAGTTGAAAATAAATTGATAGCAAGAGGAGAATTAGTAATTGTAAATGATAGATATGGTGTAAAAATTGACGAAACTTATGCACACGTATCACCTCAAGCTCAAGTTCAACAAGATAATTTGCCAGTTCAGGAAGAAGCAGGAGTTTCACAAATTGATGAAATGCCTCAAGATGCAGGTGAAGTTCCACAAGCAGGTGGCGAAGAAGAATTTGATTACAGCGATTTTAATTTAGATGATGAAGATATTTAATTGAAATAACGGGGACGAGGAAAATGGGAAGTTATATAATAAATTTTTCAGTTTATACAATGGCGATGGTAGGCGTAATTATGCTTGCTTTGTTCGTGTTTAAGTTTTGTATGGGTTTCACTCCTTCAAAGAAAGATTCAACATTAAAAGTTTTAGAAACAATGAAACTTTCTCCTAAAAAAACTTTGTATGTGATAAAGGCAGAAGGTGAAAAATACTTGATTGCAGGTGATATTGATAATACTTCATTAATTGCAAAATTAGGAGATACTCAAGATGCAACACAAGTTTTGAAAACTCAAAAATTTAGTACAATTTCTGAAAATGTTTCAAAAAGAGAAGATAAAAGCATGAAATTATCAAGTTTGGATGGAGTAGTAAGTTTGAAAGATTTTTCAGACAAAATAAATTTTGCAGAAAAGAAAGTTGCAAAAAGACCTGTAATGCGTCAATTGGCGGCTAAATTGAAAGAAGTGTAATAAAAGGATAAGAAATAAATGGAAGCTTTTTTAAAGGATACAAATCCGGTTTTACAAATGTTGATTTTGATGGCATCTTTTTCATTGTTGCCATTCATTTTCGTTTGTATGACAAGTTTTTTGAGATTTATAATTGTATTTTCAATGTTGAAAACAGCAATGGGAACTCAACAAGTTCCTCCTGCGATGGTAATTATTGGACTTTCAATGATTTTGACTTTCTATACAATGGGTCCTGTTTTTCAAAAATGTTATGATTACGGAAATGTTCCTTATCAAAAAACTCAAAATATAGTTTTGGCTTTTACTGAGGGTTCAAAACCTTTAAAAGAATTTATGATGAAACAAACTCGTCAGAAGGATTTGGAATTTTTTGTAACCTTATCTCAAAAAACACCGCCAAAATCTCCTGAAGAAATTACAATTTGGCAAGTTGCACCAGCATTTATTACAAGTGAATTGAAAACAGCATTTGAAATAGGGTTTATAATATTTGTTCCATTTATTGTATTAGACCTTGTTGTTGCAAATATTTTGCTGGCACTTGGGATGTTTATGTTATCTCCAACAATTATTTCTTTGCCGTTTAAGTTGCTGATATTTATTGCGGTAGATGGTTGGGCATTGATAGTTCAAGGTTTGGTAAATAGTTATAACTAAAATAATTAAAGGAAAAATACGTTATGGAAATGTTAATGGAATATATGGCTAAAGGTTTTGTGGCAATGCTTACAATATCAATGCCTTGTGTTTTAACGGCAGCAGGAATTGGTCTTGTTGTCGGTATTTTGCAAGCCGTTACGCAAGTTCAAGAACAAACAATTGCAGCCGCTCCAAAAATTGTAGCAGTTTTTCTTGTAATTATGATTGGTGGTTATGGTTTTACAAAAATTTTGACAAATCTTACTATGGAAGGGTTTGCGATGGCATTTAATGTCGTTCCTAAAAATGAAGAATTTGTTTTACCTTCTGATTATTACAAATATACAAAACCATTTGCAGGTGAAATGCGTGATGGAGTAAAACCATCTTCAAATTTGATTGACAGAGTTCAAAAAACACCTAGAAATGGTTTAGGTTCTAATAAAACAGGTGTGGATGGAAGCTTGTATGTTTCACCACCAAAAACAACAGGTTCAAGAGCTAATTTAGTAGAAAATATGAAATTAAACGGAAGATAATAGATGGATAGTTTGTTAACAGCAATAGCAAAAATGTTTCCTGCTTTTGATGCAAATTTTGCAGCAGGATTTATTGTTTTTTCCCGTTTTTTAGGCTTTGTTTGTTTTGCTCCCGTTTTTTGTCGAAAAGATTTTCCTATGATTGCAAAAATAGGTTTTGTTTTTTTGACGACTATTATGATAGTTTGTATTTTAAAACCTTCTGCTCCACCAATGGGAAATGATATAATTGTTCCAATTGTGTTAAATTCAGCGGTAGGTGCGATGCTTGGGTTTATGGCAAGGTTAATTTTGATTGCTGTAGATGCAGGCGGAGATATGATTAATATGCAAATGGGGTTATCTTCTGCGATGGTTTTAGACCCAACTTCTCAAAAACAAGTGTCTTTGATGGAAAATATTTTTTCACTTTTAGGTGTTTTGATTTTTATAAATGTTGGTGGTATTTATTGGCTTTTTAATGCTTTTATGAGAAGTTTCGATGTGTTTCCTTTATATGCGATGTCAATTCCTTTGATGGACATTGTTAATTTTGATTATTTACTTAAAATGACATCTAATGTGTTGTTTATGGGGTTACAAATAGCGTCACCAATTTTGCTTGCAACATTAGGACAAGATATTATTCTTGGTACGATTTCAAAAACAGCTCCTCAAGTAAACGTATTTCAATTGAGTTTCTTATTTAAACCTGTTTTTGGCGCAGCAATTATGATTTGGATTATGCCAATGATGGTAAATGTTATAACTGAATATTTTATGTCTTTTTCAAGAATTTTTTAAATGGTTTTTGTTTAATAAAAAAAGAAGTCGGATGTATTAAACATCCGACTTCTTTTTCAAATAATATTTGCTTATTTGTTAGCTAATTTGTTCAAAGCAATTACAAGTCTTGATTTTTTTCTTGCAGCTGTGTTTTTGTGTAAAATACCTTTTGAAACAGCTTTATCGCAAAGTTGGTAAACTTTTGAAACTGCTGCTGCTAAAGCATTTTTGTCATCACTTTCTGCGATTGCAAGTGCTTTTTTGATTGCTGTTTTAATAGAAGATTTGAAAGAGATGTTTCTTTCAGCATTTCTTTCTGCAATCAAGATTCTTTTTTTTGAAGATTTAATATTAGCCATTTATTTTTCCTTTCCAATTTCTTCCTCGGGATTAATGACTTCCCGATTAAATCGGATGATAGTGAGTTCTTTGATTGTAATACAAATTTTATTTTTATGCAACATGTTTTTTGTTTTTTGTATTAAAATCAAATTATGATAAATCTTTTTGTTACAGGTTCAAATTCTAATTCTGGAGTTTCTTTTATAACTGCAGGACTTGCAATAACTATGCAAAGTTTAGGTTATCAGTCTGCGGTGTATAAGCCAGTTGATATTGGCGCAAAAGAAAAGCAAGGTTTTGTTCAATCTGTTGATTTGGCTTATGTGAAAAATCTTGATCCATATATAAAAACTGCTTTTTCTTATTCATTTAAAAGTTTAGCTGCACCTGTTATTTCTGCAGAAAGTGAAAATGTTGTAATTTCAAAAGATATTTTAAAAAAGGATTTTGATAATCTTTCAAAAGAAGCAGATTGTGTTTTACTTGAAGGAACACAAGGTGTTATGACTCCTTTAGGTGTTGATTTTTTGGAAGCTGATTTGGTTTCTTTTTTTAATACTCCATTGCTGCTTGTTGTAAAACCTGTTTATGGTGCAATAAATCAAACTTTATTGACATTAGATTATCTTTATAAAAAAGGAATTTCTGTAAGAGGTATTATTATCAACAATAGTCTTGATGAAACTGATAAGACAGAATTGAAAAATTTTCCACGACTTGTTGAAGAATATTCAAATTCAAAAATTTTGGGAATTATACAAGATTTTTCTTATATGCCAAAAATTGATCCGAATAATTTAATTACGCATATTCTAAATGGTATTGATATAGAAAGTGTATTTGATATTGAAATAACAAAATTAAAACTTTAAGTATTTTTGTTATACAATTAAATTTATGAAAAGAGCTTATATTGAAACACTTGGTTGTCAGATGAATAAATCTGATACCGAAAAAATGTATGGAATGTTGGAAACGCTTGGCTATGAAGAAGTGCCAGAACCAAAGTGTGCAGAAGATGCAGATTTGTTGATAATCAACACTTGTTCAATCCGTCAGCTTTCAGAAGATAAAGCGTTTAGTCGTATTGGAACATGGGGACAATGGAAAAAATCTAACCCTGAGTTGAAAATAGTTTTTTGTGGATGCGTTGCTCAAGAAAAAGGTGAAAAAATCTTTAAAAGAGCGCATTATGTTGATTTGGTTATGGGGACTCATGATATTAATAACTTCCCTGAATTAATCAAAAGAATTGAAAATGGTGAAAAAGTTTGTGCTGATGGTGAAACTCCAATTCCAGAAGGTGATTTTAAGCCAAAAAGAGCAAAAAGTGTAAATGCATGGATTACAATTACAGAAGGTTGTGATAATTTTTGCACATATTGTATTGTTCCTTATACAAGAGGCAGAGAACGTTCAAAAACACCTGAAGCAATTTTCAAGGAAGCTAAAGAAGCATTAGCTGCAGGATTTAAAGAAATAACTTTATTAGGTCAAAATGTTGATAGTTATGGTAAAGGTTTAAAACCTTTGTCAAATGGAAAAAGACCGACTCTTGCATATTTATTGAAAGAATTAAACAAAATCAAAGGTAAATTTAGAATAAGATTTACAACTTCTTATCCGTCAGATATAACTGAAGAACTTATAGATACGGTTGTTGCAAGTGATAAAGTATGTGAGTGTTTTCATATTCCAATGCAATCAGGTTCTTCTGAAGTTTTGAAAAAAATGAACAGAAGATATACAAAAGACGAATATTTTGAAATTGTAAAAAATATAAGAACAAAAGTTCCTGATGTTGCAATAACAAGTGATTTTATTGCAGGTTTCCCAGGGGAAACAAATAGTCAATTTGAAGAAACACTTTCTGCTATGAGAGAGTTGGAACTTGATTATTCAAACACAGCGGCTTATTCTCCAAGAGGAAAAACTATTGCTGCAAAATGGGAAAATTTATTTTTATCAGAAGAAGTTAAAGAAGATAGATTGATGCGTTTGAATAATCAAAATAAAGATAACTGTTTAGCTTCAAACAAAAAATATTTGGATAGAGAACTTGAAGTTTTAATCGAAAGTTTTGAAAATCATAAAGGAAAAAATATTATTACAGGTAGAACTCGTAATAATAAAATTGTTCACATTCCATACGATGAAGATTTAACAGGTCAATTTGTGATTGCAAAAATCGTTGCCGTAAAAACTTGGTATTTGAATGGTGAATTTGTTTCAATTGTAAAATAAATTTAACATGTTCTAAAGAAAATTAATTTTCATCCGACAAAATAAATGAAGTGTGATTTGAGAAGATTAAAGAAAGGATTATGTTAATGGTAAATAGTATCAGTGGCAATGGTGGTAAAAATGCTTATGTAAATACTCCAGAGTATCAACAAATAAAAGCAGAGCATCCAGATGCTGTTTTTAATTTTGATGCAGAAACAGGTAAATTGACATGGACAGAAAAATCAGGTGGTTTTTTAAATAAAAGTTCAACAAGTGGATCTGTGTATGTGGACGTTTCGCCATCGGAAGAAGATATGCTTGCCCAAATTGGAAAAGATATGGATGCTATGTCTTTGGAAAAATACATTGATGCAGGCTTTGTAGCTAAAAAAGGAAACGGAAATTATTACGAAGTCGATTTGAAAAAAATGCAAGAAGTATTAGGAAAAGACGTTACTTTGGCTGATGTGAAAGAAATGTTTGGACTTGCAGATGGTGCTTTAGTTGCAGCAAATAATAATATTTATTTTGAAGATGCTCCGTATGATAACAAAGGTCAGTATGCAGGCAGAAGTTTAGATGATGCAAATATTGCTGATGTTGTACACGGAAACGGTAAAATAAAAATTCCTGCAAAAGATATGTTTAAAACAAATGGTTTTAAATAATAAGAATTTTAATTATAGACGGCTTGCATAAATATTTATGCAAGCCGTTTTTTAATGTGATATAATTTAGTGGTAAAAATATAAGGGGGATTTTAAAATGGCAGATGAGGGAAAAATGTTAGCAACTGTTCCAAGAAGTGATACAGAAAGAATGCAAATCGCAGTAAAAGAATTTAAAGGCAGAAGCTATTTAGATATGAGAATTTTTTACACAACTGATGAAGGCGAAACTTGGCTTCCTACAAAAAAAGGTGTAACTTGTTCTCCTGAAAATTTAGAAATTTTACGTGATGCAATAGATGAAGCTATAAAAGAATTTTCTACTCCGGAAGAATAGTGGAGTTTGATTTTGCCAAAATATGCACTCGCACTTGTAAATATTAAAGGGCTGGGTGTAAAAACATTCAGCTATTTAATACCTGACGAAATGAAAGACGAAATTCAAGTTGGTCAGGCAATTCTTGTGCCCTTTGGCAGACAAGGGTTGATAAACGCCTTTTGTGTAGGGTTTAGCGATTATTTGCCTGAAGAAATTAAGGCAAAAAAAATCAATAAAATTTTAGATAAAACTCCGTTGTTTTCATTAGAATATTTAAAATTGTTGGAATGGGTCGCAAATTATTATATTTGCGACTTTGTTACTGTTTTAAATACTGCTATTCCGATGAAATTAATTGAAAAATGTTCAAAAACAGAAAAAAGTATTGAATATTTGAGTAGTGAAAACACAACAAAACGACAAAAAGAAATTCTTGAGTTGCTAAAAGAAAAAGGCAAGATGTCTTTGATAGAGTTTGAGCGTTTTGCAAAGACAACAAGAACAACGGTAATGAAACTTGCAGATGCGGGTTGTGTAAAACTTATAGATGAAGAGATTTATAGAAATCCTTTAGAAATTTTTGCAGACCAAAAAGTTGAACCTTTGTATGATTTGAATGAAGAACAAACAAAAGTTTATAATGAAATAAATAAACAAATAAAAAGTAAAACAAGAAAAAATGAACCTCTTTTGTTGTATGGTGTTACAGCATCTGGGAAAACGGAAGTTTATTTTAAACTCATAAAAGATACTATAGATAGTGGTAAAAATGTTTTGTTTTTAGCACCTGAAATCGCACTTGCTTCTCAATTAACAAAGCGATTAGCTCGAAAATTCGGGATTAATGATGTTGCTATTTGGCATAGTAGTATTTCTGACGGTGAAAGATATGACGTTTGGCAAAAATTATATAAAAATGAGATAAAAATTTTAGCAGGTGCACGTTCAGCTGTTTTTGCTCCTTTGAAAAATATCGGTTTAATTATTATTGATGAAGAGCACGAAAATGCTTATAAACAAACAACTCCAGCTCCAAGGTATGATGCACGAAAAGTAGCTAGAAAATTGGCAGAATTTCATAATTGTCCATTGATATTAGGAAGTGCAACTCCTGATATAGAAAGTTATTATAGAGCTTCAAATATGAAACTTTTATCTGAAATGCCACATAGATTTAATAACGCTCCTGTTGCACAAACTTCTGTTATAAATATGCAAAATCATTCTCGCCAAGCATATAGAGGGGTTATTTCTATTCCTTTGCAAACTGCAATTAAAGAAACTCTTGAAAAAGGTCAGCAAGTAATTTTATTGATTAATAGACGAGGTTATTCAACAACCACTCAATGTCAGGCATGTGGACATGTTATTGAATGTGAAAATTGCTCTATTCCAATGATTTGGCATAGTGACGGAATGCAATTAAAATGCCATTATTGTGGAAGAACAAAATCTTTTCCAGAAATTTGTCCAAAATGTGGAAGTAACGCATTAAAAAATTCTGGAACAGGTACTCAAAAAATTGAAATTTTAATAAAAGAACTTTTTACTGATGCAAGAATAGAACGTATTGATAGTGATATTTTGCAGAAAAAAACTGCACATATAGAACTTTTAAATCGTTTTCAATCAGGTGAAATTGATATTTTAATTGGTACTCAAATGATTGCAAAAGGTCTTGATAATCCAAACGTAACTTTAGTTGGCGTTATTTCAGCAGACGCAAGTTTTAATTTGCCTGATTATAGAGCATCAGAAAGAGGTTTTCAATTATTGACGCAGGTTGCAGGTCGTTCAGGTCGTGGAAAATTTTTGGGTAGTGTGATTTTCCAAACATATAATCCAGATTTTTATGCGATAGAAAGCGCAAAAGCTCAAGATTATAAAACTTTTTATGGTACAGAAATAGCTGCAAGAGAAGAATTTGATTATCCGCCGTTTTCGCAAGTTATAAGGCTCGTTTTGAGTTCAGAAAATGAGTTTAGAGCTGAAAAATCTGCTCAGGAAATTGCATATAGATTGTGTTCAATTATTGAAAAACAAGGAGTGTCAGAACGTTTAATTGTTTTAGGGCCATCTGCTTGTGTGATTGAAAGAATACAAAATAAGCATCGTTTCCAAATAATTATAAAAAATAAAATGGACGAAAAAGGTCACATGTTTATTTCAAAATTTATGCAACGTATAACGATGCCAAAAGATATAAAACTTACTATTGATGTCGATCCAATAGATATTCTTTAATATTTCTGTTTTTTGTTTATTGTCTTACTTTACATCGTCTTTGGCTTAATTTATTATTGATGTTAGGAGAGAATTAAATTTGAAATATAAAATTATTAATGGTGCTGTCGATATTGATGGTGATAGCATTTTAAGTCAAATAAATATAGAGATAAAAAATAAAGAAAAAATCGCTATTATCGGACGAAATGGCGCAGGTAAAACAACTTTGTTGAAAGCCTTGATTGATAATGATTTGTTATCAGAAGGTAGTGGCGAAGAAAAATTTTGCGTAATTAAAGAAGATAAGCCCGTTTTAGGGTATTTGAAACAAGTTGAATTTGAAGATGAATCAATTTCAATGCTTGATGAAATTTTAAAAATTTATAAACCGATTATTGATTTAGAAGCTAAAATAAATAGGCTTTTAGAGCAAATGCAACACGATAAAACAAATAAATCGGCTGAAGAATATTCAAAAGCAATTGAACGATTTGAAATGCTTGATGGGTATTCTTATAAAAAAGAATACGAAGTTGCAATAAGAAAATTTGGGTTTTCAGAAGAAGATAAACAAAAGAAAATAGGTGAATTTTCAGGTGGACAAAGGTCAAAAATTGCATTTATTAAATTGTTGTTGAGTAAACCAGATATTTTATTTTTAGATGAGCCTACTAACCATTTAGATTTAGTAACTATTGAGTGGTTAGAAAAATTTTTAAAATCTTATCCAAAATCTATTGTGATTGTTTCACATGACCGTATGTTTTTAAATAAAATCGTAAATAAAGTTTATGAGATTGAATATGGCGAAACTACTGAATATATTGGAAATTATTCGGCTTTTGAAAAACATAAGAAAGCAAATTATGAAAAACAATTGAAAGATTATACATACCAGCAAGCAGAGATAAAAAGATTAAACAGAATTGTCGATAGGTTTAAATTTAAGCCAACAAAAGCAAAAATGGCAATGTCAAAACTTAAACAAGTTGAAAGAATGGTAAAAATAGAAGAGCCGAACAGGTATGATTTAACGACTTTTAAAACTAATTTTTCTGTTGATAAAAAAAGTGGAAGAGAAGTTATTTCTGCACAAAATTTAAAAATTGGCTATGATAAACCATTGCAAACAATTAATTTTACGCTTGAACGTGACCAAAGGCTTGCCGTAATTGGTGCTAATGGGATTGGTAAATCAACTTTGTTAAAAACTTTTGTCGGTGCTATCGAGAAATTGGACGGCACATTCAAATTTGGTCATAATGTAGAAATAGGTTATTTTGACCAACAATTGGCATTGGTAAATTCTGAAAAAACAATTTTTGAGGATTTTTGTGATGAATTTCCGCAGTATGATGACACGCAAGTTAGAAATTCTCTTGCTGCATTTATGTTTTATGGTGATGATGTTTTCAAAAAAATAAATATGCTTTCAGGTGGTGAAAAAGTAAGACTTGCTTTGTGTAAAATTTTGAAAAAAGGTCCGAATTTGCTTATTTTAGATGAACCGACAAATCACATGGATATTATTGGAAAAGAAAGTCTTGAAAACTTGTTAAATGTATATGATGGAACAATTTTAGTTGTGTCGCATGATAGGTATTTTGTAAATAAAGTGGCAGATAGTTTGCTTGTTTTGAGTCAAAATGGAGCAGATTATTTTAAAGGCACTTATGAAGAATATTTAGAAAAATTTGAAAATGAAGATGAAATTTTTGTTACGGTGGACAAAAATTCAAATAAAAAAGTAGAAAAGAAACCAAACGAAAGCGTGATTTTGAGAAAAGAACGCAAAGCAAATGAAAAAAGAGCAAAAATTTTGGAACGTGAAATTACAAGTTTGGAAAATAAAGTAAAAGAATTAAACGAACAATTGCTAGACGAAAATGTTTATACAGATTATGTCAAAGCAGGTGAAATTCAATCGCAAATAGATTTAGCGAACGAAGAAATTAATGCAAAATTTGAAGAATGGGAAAATCTTCAAACACTTTTAGAGGTTTAGTCAAAATTTATTTTAGTAATAAATAGGCATCTAGTTCAAAAAAGTTTGCTATTTGTTCTATTTTATCTATTGTTATGTTTATTCTTCCTTTTTCAAGTCTGGAAATATATGAATTATCAACACCCAAAATTAAAGATAGTTCTTCTCTACTTATTTTTTTCTTTATTCTAAGTTTTTCAATATTCTGTGCTAATTTGTTTCTGCTTTCTTGACTCATATTCCAATTATTTATATAATGTTGTATTATTAACAGGAATACCAGTCCAGTTGAAAGAGCTGTTTTAATGTTTATTGGAAAAAATAAAAAATATTAGAATTTTATTTTTGCAGAGATTGTACCTTTAGCTTTTTTAGTATCAAGGTTATATGAAATATTTCCTTCAACAGTTGTGTTTTCTTTTTCAAAACCAAAACTTGAAGTTAATTCTGTTTCGTCTTTGATTGTTTCGTCAAACAAATTGATTGCTATTTGTTCTTTTTCTTGTTCAACACCAAGTTTTGCAAAGATATTTGCATCGTTGATTTTGTAGTTTGCTCCAATTTCTGCGTTATATCCTGAATGTTCAAAATGTGGGGTGTGAGAATAAAAACCGCTTGCATTTGCTGTTAAATTAAGATTTTCTGTAGGATTGTAATTTAATTTTGAAGCTCCTTTGAAATTAATTCCAGCAGCAAGGTTGTGTCCTGTTATCGATTGGTCATATTCTTTTTGATTTAAGTCTAAAGGCATTCCAACGCTTAATTGATTTGTAAAATCTAATTTATCGTTTTTAAACTCTGCTTCAACACCGACTTCATCGGTAATTCTTAAATCACCGTCTGTAATAAACATTCTTGCTTTACTATTTGCAGCTCCATTTCCTTGAATTCCAACACTGCCAAGTACAGAGAATTTTGTATTTTCTGTTTCAGCAATTTGTTTTTTGTCTGTTGCATTTGCATTTATTGCTGCATAATATTGAGTCATTTTTGAATCTATTATTGCAGATATAGTTGAATCTGCATTTAGTGTTACAGAATTTGTTCCTTTATTAATTTGTTTTGTTAAATCCGCATCTAAACCAATAGAAGTTGCTTTATCAAATGATTTTGTATTTTCAGATATTTTTAATTCTGCTGAATAGCTACCTTGATTAATAATTGAACTTCCATTTGCAGTATTTTCTTCTTTGGTTTTAGTTAAATTAATTCCTTTTGTTGAAATTGTCAAAGAATTGTCATCTTTTATATTTGTTTTATCAAATAAATTTGTTTTGTCTGTGCTTGATTTATCTAGTTTTTCACCAAACGCAGCTTCTTCTGTATAAAGAATTTTTTTGAAAGAACCTTCGTTACTTTTTAATCCTAAATATCCTTTAGAAGTGAAATTGTTGTCTTCTTTAGAGATTTGTTTGTAGGCATCTTCAATGTTATCTGCTTCATAAACTTGGCTTTTTTCGTAGTTGTTCCAAACGTATTTGTCACCAACTTTGTATAAAAGTGTTGCATGACCCATTGCTTTATTATTTGTTTCTTGTAAACCTGATATAACAGTTGCAGGTATTTCTGATTCTGTAAGCATATCTGCAACAAGTCCATGCATTGTTTCACAAATTGCACCTTTTACTTCTTCTGTGAAATCAGCATTTACAAATTGCATTAATTTTTCTGGGTTTGTACCTTCTATTCCAGAATAGTCCAAATCATAGTCATAATTTTCGCTAAAATCTGCCAACATACTATCGACTAAAGTTCCGATATATTCAGGATTATCTTTGTTTTTAGTCATAGAGTCGATGGTTTTTTGATAAACTTTATCGGCTGAACCTGAAAGTTTTGCACAATCTTCTATATCTGAAAAATTGGCAATTTCCATATCATCAATGATTTTGTTAAGTTTTTCTTTGTTTTTTTCAGTGTCCTTTTTGAAATTTTCATTTTTTTCTTCTAAACTTTCGATATCCATTTTTGTGAAAGTCATTGTTGTTGTGAGCTTTGACAAACTTAGTTTAGTTTTGGCATAAGGGACAGTATTTGGTTTCATTTTTTCTAATTTTTCATTAAGTTCTTTATATTCTTTTTTTAATTCCTCCATTTCAGAATTTAATTTATCTATTTCTTGTTGATACATTTCTGGATTTTTTTCATACTTTTCGATGTCTGCTTTTAGTTGCATTGCTTCGCTATAAGTTTTTGTGTCCATACTTCTTTTTTCAAAATCGAAAGGAGAAAATTCGTTTTCATTTTTTGGGAGTTCAACTATTTCTTTTTGTGTATTATTAGTATCTGTTTTTTCATCAGAAAAAACAGATGTACCATTTTGATAACTGTATTCGTCATCAAAATTTATTTGGCTATTTGTATTTTCGCCAAATTGTATATTATTTTCAAATTTTGAATTTGTAATTTTTATTGAATTCATATAACACACCTAACATAGTTATATTTATAACTTCGTCATAAATACAAAAAACTTAAGTGCATGAATTAGTTATTTTACAAATTGTAAACTTTATTCCATTTCTTTTATGTATAATTCTTCTAGCAAAATATAGATAGCCATTGCAATAGGTGGTGCAAATAACACTCCTAAAACTCCAGCATATTTTGCTCCGATGAATAATGCTAAGAAAATTATTATTTGGTGTAAATTTAAAAATTTGCTATATACATAAGGTCTTACAATATGGTTTTCAATGAAATGTGATATTGTAAATAAAACAGTAACGATAATAAGTGTTTTAATTCCAAATGAATAAGTTGCGATTAAACAAATTATTAAAGAAACGCCTGAACCTACAACAGGAATCATTGCCATAATACCAGCAATAAGTCCTAGAATAATAGCATAATCAATTTTGAATAATAATAAGCCCAATGTCATTGTTATCCAAACACTTGCGCAAACTACTGTTTGAGCCATTATATAACCACTTAATTTTTCTGAAATGTTATCTATAATTGTTTTGGTTTTATCTCTCATTTCTTTAGGGAAAAGTTTTAAGATATTTTCTTTTATAATTTTGTCATCAAGAATTAGGAAGAATATAAAAATAATTCCTGTGAAAACATATAAGAATATAGAACTTAAACTTTCGATAAAAGTTAATAAATTGTCAATTACTCCAGAACTAGAATTTGCAAAATCTGTAAGTAGTGTACCTGTTTTAAAATTTGTCATTCCAAGTGATTTTGTAAATGCAAGGCTGTTTAGTTTGTTGTCTAAATTAGTTATGTAAGTAGGGAATTCTTTTGCAAATTCCGTAATTTCGTAAGCTCCTAAAATGAGTATTGGTAAAACACATAGAGCAATAATTAAAATTGTTCCAAGTAAAACAATGACAGTTGCCCAAGTTCTGCTTATTTTTTTGCTTAATTTATCTACTAATGGATTTAGAGAACAAGCAAATACTATTGATATAAAAAATGTAAAAGCAATATCAATATTTTTATAAATAAAAAGTATGAATAATGCTGCAAGAATTATAAAGTAAAAAGTTTTTTTATCTAATTTGTTTAAAATATTCATTAATACCCTCGTTTCTTTTTTATTATTATATCAAATATATGAGTATAATATATTTTTTTATATAAATATTAAGGGGGTGAATAGAAAATCAAAAAAGATATAGGATAAGTTTTGTTTTATTATTTTTCTGCGAAAAATAGTAATAAAATTGATTAACGAGAAAGAATAGACAAACCATGAGAATCATAGCTTCCTGTTTTCACTATGTTTTTGTTTGTTGCTATTCTGTTTATTGTTCTTAAAACATTTATAAATTCTTCTTGTGTTAGATTTTTAAATTCAGGACGACCGCTATATGATTGGTAATAACCTTCAATAAATGCGGTATCTTGTGATGTTTTTTGCAAATATGTGTTAAACAATGTTTCATAATAATCTTCGTATGTTGTTTTTAAATTTTTCTTTTCAACGTATCTTGCAGGGTGTGCAATTCCGACAATACCTTTTTTACTTAGTAAATCGATTGCACTTTCAAATGTTCTATATGAATAATTCCATTTATCGCTTTTGTCTTTTTTATAAAAAATGGAATTAAGTTCAGGGTCATAAGGATCTATTCCCCAGCATAAAACGTGTATTGAAACAGGGCTATATGTGTTAGGATTAATGTATTCAGAAAAAACTTCTATTCCCAACATAACTTTTACATTTTTATATTTTTCAGGATTTGCTTGTAATAGTTCGACAATTTTTTTAGCACCTTCGGTTGTGTTGTGATCAGTTATTGCTATATATACTGTGTTTCCTGTCGCTTGAGCAACCGAAACAGCTTTATTTAGCAATAATTGTTGTGACAAATATCCATCAGATGCAAGTGTGTGTATGTGAAGATTTGCTCTAAAATTTTTTGTTTTAGAAGAATAAATTATTGGATTATTAGTATTTTTTCTAATAAATTCTTTTATTTCTGAAGGAGTAAGGATAGATGCCATTCTATCTATAGTAAAATTAGGGTTTTGGGAATTAGTTATAATAGTTTCTTTATATGCACGATCTTTAATAAAGAAATTTGAGAAATTATTAGCTGGTTGTTGGTTTTCTTTTTCTTTTAGTAATTTTTTTTGTTGTTCAATGTTTTTTTTGTATTCTGTGGTTTGTTCAGCAGATAAAGTTTGTTGTTTAACCGCCTTTTGAGCCTCATTTTCTGGAGGTTTTACCATTAAGATTGTTCCAACAACAGCAATTATTAATATAGTAATTAAAATATCTCTATTTTTCATTTCTATATTTTAGCATAAATTTTTTATTATGTTATTTGATGAATATTTTTTTTGATGAAAAAATAAAAAAGATAGTTATTATCGTTGCAATTATTTCAGATATATTAAGAGGAATATTAAATCCCATTTCTGCATTAAGTATGAAAGAAAGTGTTACAAACATAAAAAATATTGCAGGGATAAGTGTTATCCAAAAATTCTTATTCTTTTTATATAGAAAAACAGTTGCACATAAGAATGTCGGAATAGTAATAAGTTGGTTGAAGAATGTGAAATATCTCCATAAAAAGCCAAATGTTTTTACTTCCATTTTTGCCCAAGCAATAATTAAAATCATAACTATAGTGATTGGGATAATGATTATTAATCTGTTTTTTACTTCTTTTTGAGAAAGGTTTAAATATTCTGCGATAATCATTCTTAAACCTCTTAACGCTGTATCTCCAGATGTTATTGGAAGAACAATAACTGCGATAGTTACAATAAATGTTAGAAAAGTCGGAACAAAGTTGTCGGCTATAATATTTATTACACTTGATGTCCCAATACGACCTAGAGGTACAAGGTTGTTTGAATAAACATGCATTGCTCCTGCTGCCCAAATCATTGCAATTACTGATTCTATACACATCATTCCGTAAAAGATATATCTTCCATCATGTTCTGTTTTTATTGTTCTTGAAATAATTGTGGATTGAGTTGAATGAAAACCTGAAAGTAAACCACAGCTAACTGTCATAAAAAACATCGGAACTAATGGTAAATGTTTTGGATGTATGTTTAGGTTATGAATATCAAGTTCTTGCAAGGTTATTCCGTGAGTAAAAAATCCGATAAAAACGAAACCAGTTCCAAGTATTAGCAAAGCACATAAAAACGGATAATATTTTCCTATGATTTTATCAATAGGAAAAATTGTTGCAATAACAAAATATAGTAAGATTGTGATATACAAAATATCCATTATCGGATTGCTAAATGTTAAATTTGTTTGGTGCAAAAATCTTTCTGCAACCAAATCTCCTGATGAAAATACAAAAACAGAAGAAACTAATAGTAGCAATATTCCAATAATAACAGTAAAAGCTTTGAACATTTTTTGTCCAAGGTATTTTTTGATTAATCCTGTAATTTGTAATCCTTTATTTTTGACAGATAACATTCCTGCAAAATAATCGTGTACTCCGCCCATAAAAACACAGCCTAGAGGTATAAGAATAAATGCTATTGGCCCGAATAAAATACCTTGGATAGCTCCTAAAATTGGTCCTATTCCTGCGATATTTAAAAGTTGTATTAAAGCGTTTTTTTGTTTTGGAAGTGGAACGTAATCAAAACCATCGTTGTTTGTGATTGCTGGCGTTTCTTCATTAGATGGTTCAAATTGTTTTACAACATATTGTGAATAGAAAATGTAACCAAATAATAAAATTAAAAGCCCAATACAAAAAGTAATCATTTTTTCCCTGTAAATCAAAATCCCACATTAAAATTTTAGCACGTAATAAATTTTTTAATGAGAAATATTATTAAAATTTATATTTTTTGCCAAATTATTGTATTAGTTTGGTCTTTAGTGAAGTAGGGTTTGAAACCACAATTTTTTATAATTTCTGGAATTTGTCCTTTGACATCTTGAGTTTGGTGAATTTCATCACTTCCGATTACAAAAAGCCCGTTTTTGTTTAGTTTTGAATATATTGATTTGATAATTGGTGTTAAATCTTTTTTAAGGTCATTAGAACTTTTCAAATTTCTTTCTATTAAATTATCAGAAATAATATTTGTTACGTGATACATAGCATTTCTAAAGAAAATTACATCATAGTCATTGTTTTTATCAATTTTATCTAAATCTGCAATATTTCCTTTTTGGAATTTACAGTTTTCTATTAGTTCAGGTTTGATTTTAAAATATTTTGTTTCGGTCGGGCATGCAATAGTTGTTTTCATCACAAATCTATCCCAAAATGGAATTTTAGCTTCTTTTTTAGATATTTCATTAACATTTTGCGTGAATAAATCTTTGTAATGAGCTTGTTCTGGTGAAAGATTGATAGTTTTATTTATTAAAAAATTATCTTTAAAACAATCACGTGAATTTATTTTTTCAAAATCTTTTGGGCGTTTGTTTGCATAAATGGAGAATATTCCTTTTTCTGCTTTTTTTAAACAGTTTTCACTTAAATCTACTCCTGTGATTGAAATTTTGTTTTTCAAATCTTTGAAAGTCATGGCAAGAGAATATGTTTCTTCTCCTGTTGAGCATGCTGCGTCTAATATTTTTATATTTTTATTTTGTGGTAATTTTTTTAAGAAGTTTTTTACGATTTCAATGGGTTCTATATCTCTGAAAAAGCATGTTTCATTTATCAGAAGCGTATTTTTTTGAATACTTTTTGATATGGTGTCAGAACCTAAATAACTTTTAAAATTTGGTTTAGTATTATAATTTTGACAGCTGTTTATTTGCATAATTTTCTAATAAATGTGATTAGAAAAAATTGCGTAATTTTTTTCTAATATTAAAAATTTTTAATAAAATTTATGCGTAAGCGATTTTTCCTAAGATAACTCTTTTGTCTGCACCTGTGCAACATGGTAAATTGTTTGGAATACCGTAATAAGTGCAGTAACCAAGTAGAGCAAAAGCCATTACTTCTTTATAATTATTAGAAATGCCGTAATCTTCGTGTGTTTTTATTTGAACATGTTTTGGCAAATATGTTCTTAAGTATTTTAAAATTTGTGGGTTATAAGCACCACCACCACCAACGATTATTTCATCGATAGAAACATTTGGATATACAAATCTTTCATAAGCATCTGCGATGGTTTTTGCTGTAAGCGCCGTTAGGGTTGCTATAATATCTCTTTCATCTTGTGGTGCAAGTTTTAGAGCATTTTCAATATATTTTGGTGAAAAATATTCTCTTCCTGTTGTTTTTGGTGGATTAATAAAATAATATTCATCTTCGCACAAAAGATTTAACCAATTTTGGTTGATTTGTCCTGAGTCTGCTATTTCTCCGTCTTTGTCATAAGGTTGACCGAAAAATTTGTTGCAGCAGTAATCAATCATTATGTTGCCACAACCTGTGTCAAAACCAAAGGTGTCATACATAGGGGAAACAATTGTGCAATTTGAAATTCCACCGATGTTTTGTATCGCAACTCCTTTATTGAGTGGTTTAAACCATTTTTCATCAGCAAAACAAACTAATGGCGCACCATTTCCACCTTGTGCAATATCTGCTTCTCTAAAATTTGAAATGGTCATGCATCCTGTATTTTGTGCAATAACAGAAGAATCACCAATTTGAAGTGTGCTTTTAAAATTTATATTTTCTATTTTTTCATCAAACGGATAATGATAAACTGTTTGTCCGTGAGAAGCTATCATGTCAGGTTTTCCGTGTCTTTTAATCATTTCGTTTGCAGCATCTGCAAAACATTTACCGATGATAAAATTCATTTGGCAAAGTTCTTTTAATGTTGCTTCTTGAGCGAAGAAATCAAATATTTTATCTCGAACAAATTTTGGATAAGGAAAATTAAGTCCGTCTAAAAGTGTGCAAGATAAATCTGGATTAACTTTACACAATCCGACATCAATTGAGTCGCATGAAGTTCCTGACATTAAACCTATTATTAATTTGCTTTCTTTTTCGTTCATATAAAAATAATACAACAAAGAACATCTACCATAAAGGTAAATGTTCCGTTATCCCCAAATCTGTTTTCCCAATAATTTTTTTTGATTTTTTAATAATTGTACTTTTTAAATTTCTAAATTTTTAAAATTTTAAATCTTTTTTAGTTCCCAAGCAATTTTAATCTTTATTATCTCTCCACACTTTCCCAAGTTGGCTTAGCCATCACTCCTTCCGGTTTGTCTATTAATCTCTTCCCTATGTTTATTATTCTAGTACTCAAAGTTTTCATTACAAGTAACAAAAATAAAAATAATTTTTACAAAGGCTTGAATTAATCATTATTGTTGAACAAAATTAAAATTTACAAATTTAATTAAGCAAATTTAATGAATTTACGTTAAAAACAGCTAAAATTTTATTTGACAAATAAAATTTTAGCTGCTATTGAAAACATGCTCCATGCTTTAGTTTTGATAATTTATTTATGCTTTTATGCAATTATTTAAATATTCAATTGTGCTGATTTTTTCATTGTATAAGTATTTGATGAAATTCAGATAAGTGAAGTCGTGAGAACTTATAATGAAATTTATTTCAAAACCATCAGAGCAAAAAGGTTCGTAGTCATATACAACGTAGTTGTTATATTTGCTTTTCCATTCTTTTTTTTCAACATGACTATTGTTTTCTTCTACGACGTTTTCAAGCCAACCAACAATGTCTTTGTTTACGTTTTTTAGTTCAATTTTACCTTGTCTGTTACAATTTGTAGGATAATTTTCCATTAGCATAATTACCACTCCCAATATCGAGTACGAAAATGAGAAATATAAAATTCCCTTTACAAGTAAAGTTTAAATTTTTTTTTATTTTAAATAATCCCCTTTTTGTCTATTTAAAAAGTGGTAATAGGGTGGTTTTAGACAGGATTAAAATAAGTATTTTCATGTTAAATAGCAATTTTTTTTGTATTTTGTTTTATATCATATAAAGATTATGTAAGGAAATCTTAATTTTTAAAAAATCGGAATATAATATAATTAAGGAAGACGAAAATTGGAGAAAAAAATGGAAGAATCTATAAAATACTTTTTATCAAAATTAGAAACAGCTGATAATATGGCAAAAAATGAAATTGAAAATAATTTAGTAAGTTTCGGACAAGAAGCAGTACCTGAACTTGTTAATGAACTTCAAGTTGTTCAAGGTGTAAAAAGAGGTGTTGTTGCAATGACTCTAATCAGAATTGGCGATGCTTCTGTTGAATATTTGAAAAAAGCTGCTCAAGATAACAAAGATTTTGAATGGGTTGCTAAATATCTTATTTCTGAAATTAACTGCCAAGTTGCATAGTTTAGAAATAAATTAAAGAAATTAAAAGCGGTGATTTTTTAAAAATCACCGCTTTTTTATGTTTATTATTTTTAGTTATTGGATTACACCAATATCTTTTCTATATTTTATTCCTGAAAATTTTATTTCTTCTGCTTCTGAATATAAATCTTCGATAGCTTTAGATGCAACTCTTGCTTTTCTTGTCAAAATTATTGAACGACCTTTTGTTGTTTCATATTCTGAATCGTTGATTTTTTTAGTTTTGAAATGTGATACTTGAGTGTCAAAATCTAAATTTGATAATCCATTGATTGTTTCGCCTTCTTTTGTTGCACAAATTGTAAGAGAGGCTGCTGTTGCATTATCAATGTCTAATGTTTCGTATTCATCTGCAAATGCTCCGATGTAGCATGCTGAAAATAGGTCATAAAGATTTTCATTTATCAATGACAAAAGACATTGTGCATCAGGTTCTTTAAAGAATGGATTAAATTCGATAACGAAGATGTTTTTGTCACAATCCATGACTAAATCAACTCCCAAAATTCCAACGTAAGGAGTTTGAGAATTTGCTAAAGAATTTAGTGTTGGATAAATTATTTGTTGCATGATTTTATCTTGAATATCTTGTGAAACTTTTGTGTCATCTGCAAAAGCTCCCATGCCAGCAGACATTGCTCCACCGTTTCCTTCAAGTTCATATTTGTAAGTTGCGACACTACCTAAAGGCAAAGCATGATAACCATCTGTGATTATGTAAAAAGAAAATTCGTGTCCAAAGATATAATCTTCTACAAGTACTCTTTTTTCGTCATTATCAAAGAGTTTATCCATAAAGTTTCTTGCTTCTGCAATTGAACTGCAAACCATAACACCTTTATCTTGGTGTGTTTCTGCTTTTATTACAATAGGCATTTGTGGTTGTTTTTGAATATAGTCTATTGCTAATGTTGTTTTTTCAAAAATTCCAAATCTAGGGGTTAAAATTTTATTTTTGTAGGCAAATTTCATTCCGTTTGATTTGTTTTCACAGATGTATGCACTATTTTTTGTCGGTGCAAAAATTTTCATATTATTGTTTGCAAAAATTGTTGCGATGTCGTTTGTTATTGCAATTTCTGACGTTACTATTGTAAGGTCAATTGCATTTTCCATTGCAAAATCAAGTAATTCTTTTACGTTATACTCACGAATGTCAACAACAGTTGCAAATTCTTTCATTGCGTCGTTTCCTGATGCAACGAATATTTCTTCAATATTTCCTTGTTCAAGTAGTTTTTTTGCTAGTGTGTATGCGCATGCTGATGAGCCTACGATTAATATTTTCTTTTTGTTTGTTTCCATAGCTAAATTATACAATAAATCTACGCAAAATAAACGATTTTTGTAAAGAGGATATTTAATTGTCCGAATTAAATATTATAATTGACTTGTAAAAAAAAATCATTAAACTCAAAATGTTGAGTGAATTTTGAAAGGATTTTTATGGCTTTGAATATTGTTAATTTATTATCAAGAGCTTTTTCTACAGAAAAATCAACACAGCTTGCAACAACATCTGCTGTTCGTTCTGTGTCATCTAATCCTTTTGCAAATCCTTTTATGTCAAATGCTCAATCAATAAATTTGTCAGCTTATGCAAAAAACAAACCAATTCATGGTGGTTATTTTGCAGGTTATTACAACGGTAAACCAAATATTGTTGGACAAAGATTATTTATTGAAGTTTAGTATTTTAATTGAGATTTTATTATCTTGATATTTAGAAATAACTATCGTTATTTTTAAATTTTCCTATTTTATACTTTTTTTGTGAGGAAAAATAGGAGAGATATATGTTTGTGAAAATTTCTGATAAATGTATTGGGTGTGGTGTTTGTGTTGCGATAAATAATGAGATTTTTAATGTTTCAAGAGATACAGTAATTGTCGATAATAACAAAATTGACGGGTTTGAAGATGATTGCATAGACGCAGCTTTGACATGCCCCAAAAGTGCAATTTTGATTGATGATGACTAGGGGTAAATGTAGTTTTGAGTGAAATTTGCATGGTTTATTAAATTTTTATGATATATTTAATTCAGTTAATAAAATAAATGAATTTAATATATTTCGCAGTGTTTTGTATGCAAATTAAAAATTATATATTTTTTATTTTGATAATTTTATTAAATAGTATGTATAGTAAATATATATTACATGACGGAAAAACACAAAAGCTAAAAAAGGGTAAAAATTTAAGAATATATGCTTGTCCATATAGTTATAAGGATTTAGTTTTAAGCAAATAATTTATACAATTTACATATTGATTTTTACATACATTATGCAACTTTTATAGAATATCCAAGTTCTTTAAATATTTTCATTACAGTATCAAATTGTGGAGTAACTTCGCCTTTAAAGATGGCATATAAATTGCTTCTTGATATGCCTGTTTTTCTTGATATGTTTGAAATATTATCTTTGGCTCTTACGGCATCCTCAAGAGTGCGAACAAAAGAATTTAAATCTCCATCTTTTAAGTATTCTTCCAAACTTAAAGTAAGCCATTCTTTAATGTCTTTGTCTGTTGCAAGTTCTTTGTCTATTATATTTGTTAAATTAAAATCTTTTGTATTATTCATTTGATAATCCTTTCAATGATTTTATAATATCATTAGCTTTTTGAATATCTTTTGTTTGAGTTTTCTTGTTTCCGCCATTGATAAGAAGAATAATGGTATTATTTTCTATTGTGTAATAAATTCGAATGCCACCACCGAAATCAAATCTAAGTTCGTATAGTGAAGAATTTAGTTGTTTATGGTCTCCAAAATTGCCATTTTCTATTCTTCTTAATCTGATAGCAATTCTTTTTCTTGTTGTACTATCAAGTGAATTTAGCCATTCAGTGATAATATCTTTGCCATTATCATCTATGTATGATTTTAACTTATATTCACCCATATAAACATTGTACTATATTTAGTACACCTCGTCAAGATGTAAAAATAAAGCGATTAGTTTTTAAAACCAATCGCCTTATTTTTATTTTTTTATTTTATTTTTATTTGTTCTTATACAAAGAATATCTTTCGCCTGTTTCGACTAGGATTAAGCGACTTTCAATCGCATCTTTATATGGTTGATTATCTCTAAAGTTTTTGTTTTTAACGATAACGTAAGTTATTCCGTCTTTGTAATTTAGAGCTTTATCTAATTCGTCAAATAATGGATCAGTTATAAATATAACTTTTTTAGCATGTATCATAACACTTGGTTTTACTGCAAAGTCAAAAGTTACGATTTGAGAATTTGCACTCATTTCACTATGGATTGAGTAATTAACAATTTCATTTTCGCCGTTTTCATAAACGAAATTAAAAATATTCAATACGGCAAGTAAAATTATTACTGCTGAAAAAAGTACATATCCGCCTGCGATTTTTAGAGCGTTTTTAGTTTTTGCAAGCATAATCAAAATTATACTTGAGATTAAAATGCAAGAAATATCTAAAAATCTTAGAGGTGCAAGTTTTGTTTGCAAGTTTTCTGGCAAGAAGAACCATGCAACAAAACCGCCAATAGCAACAATTGCGAATATCCAACCAAAAATTGTTGTTGAAATTTTTAATACATTTTGGTTTTTATTTTCCAAGTAACTTTGGTGTAGGTAGTAGCCGACAAGCAAAGCCGCTGATGGGAATGCTGGCAAAATGTATGTTGGTAATTTTGTGCTTGAAGAACTGAATACACAGAATATGATTGCAAAACTTAAAAATGCAAACATAATGAATTTTTCTTCTTTTGTTTCAACATTAAACATTGCAAACATTTTATTGAAGAAATTACCTTGTGCTTCTTTAATTTTTCCAATAGTTTTTTTAGCGCCTTGAACAAGTTGGTCGATAAATAAAATACTCCAAGGTAAGAAACCTAGGAAGAATACGAAAAAGAAATAGTACCAAGGACGTTCTCTTCCAATTGTTTCTGAGTTAATAAATCTTGCAAAATGGTGAGCAAGAATATATTGTTTGAAAAATTCGTATCCGTAATCTTTTACCATAATATAATGCCAAGGTGTTATGATTAGCAAAAATACAACTAACCCTGGTAGCATGTTTATTGGTTTAAAAATATCTTTTGCAGTTTTTGTAATTAAGTTAAATATAAAAAGAACTGTACAAGGAAGCGCAATCGCAAGAATACCTTTTGAAAGAACTCCAAGTCCCATAAATACATAAAATGCAAACCAATAATATTTTTTATTTTTTTCTTCGCAATAATGAGTTAAAATTCCACAATATAAGCAAAGTGCAACAAAAATTGTTATAAGCATATCTAAAATTGCAACGTGTGAAAGTATCAAGAAGAAAACACTTGATAATAAAACAACGGCAGAAATCATACCATATAATTTTGAAATTACTTGTCTGCCTACATAATAAGTTGCATAAACAAGTCCCATTGTGCATAGTGCAATAGGAAATCTTACTGTAAATGGATTGAAGGCATTAAATAATTTGTAAGAAATACCAACAAGCCAAAAATAAAGAGGTGGTTTTTCTAAAAATGGAACACCATTTAGCATAAGGCAATTTAAGTCATTAGAATTAAATAAATCTCTTGCCATAATTGCATATCTTGATTCATCAACGTCAATAAGTTGATAGTTTCCAATTCCGATAAATAAAAATATTATGCTTAAAATAAAAAGCATGGAAAGATAAAATATATCTTGATGTTTTTCAAAATTTTCGGATAGTTTTTTGAAAAAATCACTATGTAAAATATTATTCATAAAAAATCAGCTCTCCTTAATTTGTGTTAAAATTTTAGATAAATGTAGTTTAGTAGAAAAAAAAAGGGTTTTCAAGATAATAATGAGATTGAATTTAAAAATATTAGTATTATTGTTTTTTGTTTCGCAAATGTTTGCACAGGTTTCATTTGCACGAGATGTAAAATTTGTTCAAGTTTCAGACTCTCATATCATGATGAATGCAAATGTTTATTCTTCAAGAAATGTTATAGGGGCTGAAGATTATCTTGAAGCAACAATTGCAGATATAAATACAATAAAAGATTTAGATTTTGTTATTTTTTCTGGTGATAATATTGATAGATCAAACCCTGATGATTTAATTTACTTTTTGAAAGTTGTTAATAAATTAAAAGTCCCTTATTATGTTGTAATTGGAAATCACGAAGTTTTTAAATCTCAACATTTTACAAAAAAAGATTACATGAAACTTGTTTCTAAATATTCAAGAAGTTGTAAACATAGAAAACCAAATTACGTATTCAAAAAAAACGGTACAGTTTTTATAGTTGTTGATGGTGCAAAAGAATTTATCCCAGGGCCTGCTGGATATTTTAGAAAAGCAACTTTAGCTTGGTTGGATAAAAAACTTAAACATTACAAACATTCTCATGTCGTAATTTGTCAGCATTTTCCGTTAGAACCACCATATTTTAACAGAACTCACGCAACTTATGATGTTGATACATACAAAAATTTACTTGCAAAACATAAAAATGTAGTAGCTGTTATTTCTGGTCACTATCATGAAAATGGGGAAAAAGAAGTGAACGGAGTTTATCATTCAAGTTGTCCAGCACTTTTAAACCCTCCTCATAATTACAAAATTATCGAGATAGAATATTTGAATGATGGAAAAGCTCAAATTTATACTCAATTACGTCATTCTGAGTTGTATGGTTCAAATAACAATGATTAATTTTGTAAAATAAATCACCCTTTTTTATGATGTTTATTTGTATAAAAAAGGAGTAAAATTCTGGTATGAAAAAGAAAGTTTTTGCATACCTACATACGCATTGGGATAGAGAATGGTATAGAGAATATGAAATATTCCGTTTACGTCTTTTGCGTGTCTTTGATAGAGTTTTAGAACTTCTTGAAGCCGGAAAAATACCGTCTTTTTATTTTGATGGTCAAACTGCTGCACTTCAAGATTATTTGGAATTAAATAAAGATAAAGAAAAACTTGTTAGAAAATTTATAAAAGAAAAGAAACTTTTTATAGGTCCTTTTTATACTCTTGTTGATGAATTTTTAACAGATGAAATTTGTTTTAGAAAGAATTTGGAATTTGGTTTGCAATATGCGAAAGATATGGGCTGTGAAGATTTTATCGGGTATTTTGCAGATACATTCGGTCATAATGCACAAGTATGCAATATTTTAAAAGAGTATGGAATTGATAAAGCAGTTGTATGGCGTGGTTGTGGTGCTGAAATTCCTGCTGAATTTAAGTTTAACGGCATTGATACTGTAAATTTAGTAAGAGGATATTTTAACGATATTTTCTCTACTGATTTAGATATTGAAAAAAAAGTTGAATTTTTAAAAAAAGAATTAGACTTGATTGCAGAAAAATCTTCAAATGTTTTGTTGCTTTCAATCGGTGCTGATCATTTAGGTTTAAAAACAGATATTGCAGAGCAAATAAAAGAAGTTAATAAACATTTAGATGATTATGAAATTGTTTTGAGTTCTCCTTTTGAATATTTTAAAGCTGTAAAAAATAATTTTTCAAAATATTCTCACGATACAGAACTTCGTGATAATTCAACAACTTTTATTTTAACTGGTTCTTATTCTTCAAGAATAGATTTGAAACAATATAGTGCAAAATGTTCATATAGTTTAGATTTGGCAAATAGATTTCAAAAATTTGCACAAAAAAAATATAAAACAAAATCTTATGATGAAAGTATAAATTATGCTTATAAATTATTGCTACAAAATTTAGCACATGATGGTATTTGTGGATGTTCGACTGATGATGTTCATCGTGAAAATATTATGCGTTATAAAAAGATTTTGCAAATAGCAAATACAATTATCAAAGAAATAATCTATGAAACAGGTGAAAAATCATTGGTAATAAATCTTTCTCAAGATATTTTCACAGGTGTTTTAAGATTTGATAGTGAAAATAAAGATTTAGAAAAAGAATTTCAAAAAATATATGAAAAAGAGGGTTTTCCAGAATCTATTTTGTGTGCAACAAGAAAAATTCCTGTAACAGAAGATTATGGAAAAATTTATACATATCTTTCTTATGTAGTAGATAAAGTTCCTTCTCGACTTTTGACAAAGACACATAAGTCAAGTGGTGGGAATTATGAAAACAGCGATTTGAAAGTAACTAAAAAATCAATTGAAAATTCAAAAATTGCAATTTCTATAAAAAATGGAAAATTTGAATTAGTTGATAAAAAAACAAATACTAATTATACAGATTTTATTAGTTTTATTGATTATCTTGACGATGGTGATACTTATAATTTCGGGCCAGTAAAGGATGATAAAGGAACTACAGGAACAATTATTGAGTCTGAAGTGTTGCGAAAAGGTGAAATTCAAAATGCATTACTTGTAAAAGTTGATGTTAAAGGAATTGTTTATAATGTAGAAATTGCATTAAATAGAAATTCAGATTTGTTGAATTTCAAAATTGATTGGAAAAATACTGAAAAAAATCATTTGCTTCAAGTTCAATTTAATTTAAAAGAAAAAATAACAAAAACTTATTCTCAATGTATGGGTGAAATAGTAGAAAGGGTTTTTGACCCAGATTATGAAATAAGAAAACATCTTCCAAAGAAAAAAGGTATAGAAGCAAAAACGAATATTGCACCTATGCAAAAATACGTAAATGCACAAGGATTTGAGATAGTTACAAAAGGTTTGTTTGAATATGAAGTTGTAGGAAATAAATTGGCCTTAACACTTTTAAGAGCAATAGGCATAATTTCTAATCCGAAAAACCCTGCACGTTCTACTCCGGCAGGCCCTCCATTAAAAGTTGAAGATGCACAATTAATACAAAAAAATAGAGTGGTTTTTGCAATAGGCTTTGATGATTATAAAAATTATAAACAGGCAATTCAAAAAATTTATCCGTATGTGATAACTTATAAAGAATAAAGATGTTAAAGAATTAAAATAAAGGAATGGGCGAAAATCTTTGATTTTCGCCCATTCCTTCTTAATTATCGTGTTTATTTAATCAGTTTTTATATTTATAAAGTCTTGTACCAATCATTAGAACTCAATTTAGAAACGCTATATTTCAAACCTTTTTTAGAGTATTCAATAACGTCTAAAATCTTTTCGTTCAATTTTTGTAATGCTTCTTTCTTTTCAGGAGTTTGGTTTTTAATCCATTCAGCAAGTTCTTTTCTGAATACTTCCCCAAGAACGATACAAGAGCCTGTTCCAACAAGTTTTCCGTATTTGTCTGCGAATTTATTGTTGAAGTCTTCATATTCTTCTGTAATATCGTCAGAGATAATCAACGCATTTTCCATAATTGCATCTACGTCTTTTCTCATGATTTCTTTTTGTTCTTCAGAAGGAGTTAGAAGCATACCATTTACTGATAATTTACCTGTGTGTGCGCCTTGTCCCATAAGCATTACTGCTCTGTTTGCAGTTTGAGTTGCAGATTCTAAGTCAGCTGTGATACCGTAAGAACCATCCATTCCGAAGAATTTCTTTTCAGCAGAGTGTCCACCGTATGAACATACAACATCTGCAAACATTTTTTCAAATGACATTTCAGGGTTTTCAACTTTAGAACTGAAGTAAACAGCTCCACCGTACCAACCACGAGGGTCAAGAGTTACGAAGTTTACTTTTTCAGGTGAACGCCATGGGATTTGTGTGTCAAGAGCTAAATTTCTCATTACTTCAAGGTTTGTAGCGTGTCCACATTCGTGAGATGCTACCAATCTCTTTTCGTAATCAGGCATGTTGTTTGCTGCTAATCTACCTGTTGTTAATTGTAAGTAACCTTCTACTAAATCTTCGTTAGTTATTTCAGCATGTTCTCTTTCAATTGCAACAGAACGTGTTTTCTTAATTAATGAATTTAAGTCATTATAAGAGAAGTATTCTGTAATTTGAGAAGCATATTTAAGGAAATTAGCTTTTTCTGCTTCCCCACCAGCTACTTTTAATTTGTAGTCTGTTAATGCTTTATCTACTATTTTTTCTCTGGCTTTGATATCAAATGCAGGTGTATCTACTGAAATTGCTTCAGAAAAACCGCTTGATTGAGCTAATGTAGAGCCTGCAATTCTAGAATTTGAAATTGAACCTAGGATAAGAATGTTCAAACCTTTATCGTTTGCGTTTTTAATTTCTCTTTGAATTAGAGGCATCAAGTTCATATATCTTGAAGAAATTTCTTCTCCAGCCATAAAGTATTCAAAATTATCAATGTATAAAACAGCAGCTTTGTCTGCGTTAGCATCAGCTTGAGCTCTCAACATTGAGAACATTTTTTTGATGTCATCATCAGGATATTTTGCTTGACCTGTCATTGGGTTTTCTTTTATTGTGAAATCCATTGCGTTGATTTCAACGTAAGGAGCTTTTACTTCACCTGCGATTGCTTGTGCTGTAAATCTTCTACCTGCGCCAACTGTATCGTCAGCAGAATATATCAACATTCCTTTTGTACCAAGTGTATTGGCTTTTATTTCTTTTACGATTAGTTGAGCTTCATGTTTTGTTGCTTCTTTTCCTAAGAATTGACTAATATTTTTTCCTGTATTGAAGATAACTTGAATTTTTCCGTCATCAGATGCACCTTTGAACAATGTTTTTGCTTCATCCATATAAGCACTAACATCTTCAACTGTGATTTCTGGTTTATCAATATAATATATTGAAAGTTTTTTCATTAAGTTTTGAGCTTTTTCAGGAAATTCACCATCTAACAATGCAGCTGCTTCGATAGCTTTGTCCATTGCTTCTGGTGTGAAATCTTTTTCAATATCTTTTAACAAAATTGGTTGTTCTTTAAATGCTTCTTTTACTTGTGTTGGGCTTAACATTGGAAGTGAAGTATCACCAAAATTGCTGAACATATTTGAAATCATTGGAGATTTCATATCTCCGTAATATGTTTCTTTTTGTTGTAATGCGATGAATTTAATATTTTTAGGTGGGTTTTGTACCATTTCGTAAAATTCTTCTGTTGGACTCCAGCTACCCATACCAGAAGCATCTACTTTTGTTTCTTTATCTACAAGTTCGTCTTGATTGTAAACAATGATGTGAGTTTTGCTTGTATCTTCTGCAAGTTTTTTTGCAGTATTTGCAATTTTTTGGCTGTCAACATTATCTAAAACAGTTAGTGTTGCATTTGATGAGTTTAATTTTCCTTTATCTAAAGATTCGGAATCTTGCATAACGTAATTGATACTGTTAATTAAGTAATCAGATTTCGCATCGTTATCACTTAAAACAAACATGTTTACACCTAAAGAAAGGTTTTTCAAAACTTTTTTAGCTTTTGCATCAAATGCTGATAAGTGAACGCTATTTTCATCAAATGTACGTTCAATAGCTTTGTCATTAGCTTTGAAGTCTGCAGTTATTCTTTCTAAACCTTGCGTAATATAACCTTTTCCAGTTTCTGTTTTTCCGATATTCATTGTACTTTGAATAAAGAATGAAGCAGGAAGTTTTATTTTTGTGTTTCCGTATGATTCTTTAGCTGCCATGTAGTTTTGATAAATTTTGTCTGCTATTTCTTCGTCATAAGTAACTTTTTGTTTTTCATCAAGAGGTTTGATTTCCCCTTTTTCAGCTTCCATTTCATTATCTATATTTTGAAGTTCTTTAGCGATTGCTACTTTTAAATTTCCCAAAGCATTTATATCAGAGAAAATATTTTTGTCTAAAATAGATGCAAATACACCTGCGTTTTCAGATTTTAATTCAGACGCATTTTGTGCTTGAGGGTTTTGTCTTGCATCTTCAATTTTTTCGATGAATTCTAAAGTAGAAAGTAAGTTTGCTGCAAAAAGATGTCTTTCATCTACTTTTTTGTCGCCATATTCTCTAGCAACACCTTCAGCAGTAAGTAATGTATCTAATGCTTCATCAGTTGATGCATCTTTAATTTCTTTCATTTTTTGTTCTGTTGATTTTGTTGCAGAACCAAATGTAATATATGATTTTGGAAATACTCTTGTTTCTTTATCGTTCAGAATAGGATTTTGCATGTTTGTGTTTTGAATTTTATTCTTCTTTTGTAGTTGAGAATAATTGTTTGTAATCCCTAAAACGTTTGATTGATTAATTTTTTCTATCATGTAACTTACTCCTATGGAACTATTCTGATAAGTGTATAATGAACATCAATATTTTTTTTTGCCATCATGTGAAAAAACTGTTACAAAAAATTTTTATTTTAAAATTAAAATTCCTAAAATTTCAAAAATAGTAAGGCTATAAGCCATGTTAAGTATTGTAACAAAATTTGGGTTTTCTGAAATTCGATACCCTGAAAAACCTTTATATACATGTAAGTAACGCAAATCACTAAAACTTATATATTAAACACACACTACTACACACGAGGAATTGAAAACAAATTCCAACCACATTTTTTAATAAAATGTGGCTTTTTTTTGCTTTTTTTTAATAAAAAAGATGGAATATATAAGTATATTCCATCTTTTGACTATATTTTAAAAACTAAATTTATTTTTTCTTATTTTTTTTAGATTTAGTTTTTTCTTTTGTTTCTTTGTCATGGCATGAACAAGTGCAATCTTCGTCGCAAGTTTCATCGCAATTGCATTCTTCTTCACCACAATCACATTTTTCTAATTCTTTTTCAGCTTCTTTTTTGCAAGCATCAATTTCTTCTTTGCACTCGCAAGTTTCAGCTTTTGGGCATTCTTCGCAATCTGTGTCTGAATCTTTGTATTCACAATCACAATCTGCGCAAGGGTCTTCATCTTCTACGACGCACTCGCAAGTTTCAACTTTTGGACAATTTTCACAAAGCATGTCTGTTTCTTTGTATTCACAGTCACAATCTGTGCATTTATCTTCTGCAACACATTCACAAGTTTCAACTTTTGGACATTCATCGCAAGTCATATCAGAATCTTTGTATTCGCAATCACAACCTTCACATGGGTCATCAAATTCTTCAGATTCTTCAATTTCTTTTGCTTTTTTAGCTTCTTCTTCAGCTTTTATAACTGCATTTATTTCGTCTTCTTCCTTTGCTCTTAATACAGGAATAGACAACATAAGTGCCATTTGTTCGCCTTCTTGTTCAAAGTTAAGTTCAAGTGCATCTTTGTCCATTTCAACATATTTTGAAAGAACTTCAATCATTTCTCCACGCATTCTTTCTAATAAGTATGGAGTTAAATTTGTTCTATCTTGCATTAAAACAAGTTTTAATCTGTTGCAAGCAGAGTTTTTTGCACTATCTTCGTCTGTTTTTGTGTCTTGTTGGAAAAAACCAACAACTTTTTTATATAAATCTGTAAATATATCTTTCATTATCCTTGCTCCTTACTAAATAATTTTGTGAAGAAATTTTTGATTTTTTCCACAAAACCTTTAGGTTCTTCCAAGTTTAAAAATTCTACTTCTTCTCCCATAATTCTTTTTGCAACATTTTGGTATGCCATACCTGCTAATGCTTTTTCATCATTAACAATAGGTTCACCTTTGTTTGTTGAAGTAATGATACCTGTATCTTCTGGAATTACACCGATAAGTCCACAAGATAAAATATCTACAACATCTTCAACGCTCATCATGTCATTTGATTGAATCATGCTTGGTCTAACTCTGTTTAAAAGCAATTTATAAGATTCGATTTCTTCTTTTGCTTCTAAAAGACCGATAATTCTGTCAGCATCTCTAACAGCAGACATTTCAGGAGTTGTTACAACGATTGCTTCAGTTGCTCCAGCTACTGCGTTTTGGAAACCTTGTTCTATACCTGCTGGGCAATCAACAAGGATAAAATCGTATTCTTCTTTTAATTCATCACAAATTGATTTTAGATGTTCTTGTGATAAAGCACTTTTATCTCTTGTTTGTGCTGCTGCAAGTAAACTTAAATTAGGGTTTTTCTTATCTTTTACAAGAGCCTGTTTAAGTTTGCATCTTTCTTCTACAACATCAACAATTGTATATACAATTCTGTTTTCAAGACCAAGAAGTAAGTCTAAATTTCTAAGACCTATATCTGTGTCTATTAAAACAACTTTTTGTCCTGCTTTTGCAAGTGCTGTTCCGATGTTTGCGCTTGTAGTTGTTTTTCCTACTCCACCTTTACCGGAAGTTATTACTATTACTCGACCGCTCATTTTTTCTCCTTTTGTATGTTATTTTAGTCAATTTCGTTTATTTTGTGAATGATAATTTCGTTGTTTTCAATCATAGCTTCTTCAGGTATGAATTGATTAGAACGTTGAATGTATGGAATATTGTCTGTGTCAGGTCTTCTTGCGTAACAACCAGAAATTCTTAATTGTATTGCATTAAGTTTTAATGCTCTGATTGTAGCTGTTTCGTTTCCTCTAGCTCCAGCATGTGCAATACCACCAAGAACACCCCATACTGTTATGTCGCCTCTTGCGATAATTTCGCTACCTGGATTTGTGTCACCAATTAACAATACGTTTCCTTCGTAACTCATTGTTTGACCTGAACGTAAGTTTTGTCTTAAATACAAGGTTGGAAGTTTTGATGTGTCTTCATTTTCTGTATTATCGCTTTCTTGTATTGTTTCTTCTTCGTCATCTTCAGTTTCATCTTCGTCTTCATCTTCAGAATATGAAGGGTATGAAACTGTTTCTGTCATAACTTCTTCATCACTTACGGCAACTGTAATTTCATCAAGTTCGCCTAAACTTTCAAGTAATGTTTCTGCTTCGTTTAATTCTTCAATTTCGTTTTCTTCTTCTTCCTTTTCAAAATCTTCAAAATCAAGAGTTTCGTAAGATTGTGTTGAATATTTGTTATCTTCTTCGTCTTTATCAGCTTCTGGTGTTGCTTCTTCAAGTTCTTGTACTTCAATTTCATTTTTTAACTCAGAAATTTTAATGTTTAAACTTTCTGCAGAGTCTTTTGTTGTAGTTGAATTTGTTGAAACAAAAGCCAATGTTGACCCCATAGAGTTGATTAACGAATTGATACTCATTACTTGTGATTTGTTTAAGTCAATATCGTTAAGTTTTAAACAAATATTTTTTCCTTTAGCATCTGGTAAATCAAGAATGTCGCTAAGTTCAAGAATAATATCTGCTGAACTTTTTGCGTTACTTAAATCAATTATGAAACCATTTTCTAAAAAACCTTTTTCTGACATTTGAGAACCTTTATAAAAAACTGTTTACACAAGTAAATATATCTTAAATATAGAGATTTAACAAACAAAATTTTAAAAAATAAATAAATAAATTTTCATGATTGGAGCATGCTCCATAATTTAAAGGGCATGGGTTTTTTAATAAAATTTACATTTCTTAATTAAATTTCAAATCATGGAAACCCATGCCATGAGCATGTTTTCATGATTTGATATGTCAAGAACCATGTCATGGTGGTGTTTTGCCATGAGTGTAAACTCTCTATTATAGGCTATTTCAAGGGCTAAGGTAATTGTTTCAAAATGTAATATTGTGTTTAAAACCCTATTGAAAAATGATTCTTAGTCAATATAATGAAAATACATTAAAGCTCAAAGAGCATTTAAGGGATAGTTAAATAACAATACTTAAACTAAATTGGGGAATTTGTTTTAAAGGGTATTGTAAATATTTTGGAGGAAGAACTTTGTTTAGAAGTCGTGATATGGGGAGAACTGTAGCTGTTAGAAGATGGACAGTAACAGCAATGGATTGTTATAAAAGAGGATGTAATTGTAATGGATGTTTTTACCAAGATTTTTTCAGTGGCTCAACTCAAAAATGTCAAATGAAAGCTGCTGTATTAGAACTTGTTAGAACTCTTGGTACTCCAGATGTAGAAATTCAACAGGTTTTACCTGAATAAGTATTGAAAAAGATATATTATAAGACATTGAAGACGAGTTTTATCTCGTCTTTTTCTTTATAAAAAACTATTTAGCACTTTAAATTTTTCTTTTTGGGTGTATAATGAATAAGTGATTATTTTTTTATTGGAGGTATTTAATGCACATTCATGTAAATGGAAAAAACATAGAAATTACTGATGCTATCAAAGCTTATGTTAAAGAAAAACTTGGTAAAGTTGCTACTCACTATGACCAAATTCAAGCTATTGATGTTGTTTTGTCTGTAATTAAAAATCCTGCTGCTTCAGGAAAACATATTGCAGAAGTTATTTGTAAATTGACTTCTGGTGCAATTCATTGTGAAGAATCTGCAGAATCTATGTATGCTAGTATTGATTTGTTGGCTGACAAATTGAGCAGACAAGTTAAAAAATACAAAGATAAAAACTTATCTTCAAAAGACAAATCAGCTTCTATCAGAACTGATGTAGTTGAAGAAAAAGAAACAGAAGAAGTAGCTGAATAAGCAAAGCTTAAAATTTTAAAAACACCTTTGAGTTTTATACTTGAAGGTGTTTTTTTATGAAATTATTGAAAATTTTTATTGAAAACATTATATTTAATATATGAAAAAATTTTTTGTTTTTTTTATTTTTATATTTTTAGTTTTGTCATTACCGGTACGTGCTGAAAAAATTATTACAGGTGGTGTCAGTTATAATGTTGATGAGGCAAGGGAGTATGTCTTTGATGATGTTCAACCTTTTAAGATAGATACAAAATATGTTTTTGAAAGAAGTGACAATGTTGAAAGAATAGTTTACTCTTATGACAATAATCATAAAATAATTGCTGCTACAGTTTTATATAAATCAGAAATGAACAAAGCATATATTTACGATGAAAATAAAAAATTAATTTATGTAGATATATATGATAAAAACGTAAATTTATTTCCTCACAGAGGTTATAGATATAATCTCAAAGGTAAATTGGTGCTTACAAGTTTGAGTGTTTCAAAAGACGAGCATTTTAGATTTGATGCGTATGGAAATCTTTTGGCTCATTCAATAAATGGTACAATTTATGATGAGAATGGAAATGTTATCGGAACGGCTAAATAACTTGTAAAATTTTCTTCTTTGGTGTAAATTCAAAGTAGTGTGTTACACAAAAAAGGAGAGTTCACAATGAGTGAAAGAAAATTAGTTGGAACAGAAGAAATGTTCAAAAAAGCATTAGCTGGCGGTTATGCTATCGGTGCTTACAATGTTAACAATATGGAAATTTTACAAGGTATCGCAGAAGCTGCAGAAGAAACAAGATCACCAATCATTCTTCAAGTATCTGCTGGTGCTAGAAAATATGCTAATCAAACTTATTTAATCAAATTAGTTGAAGCTGCTTTAGCTACAACTACAGTACCTATCGCTTTACACTTAGATCACGGTGCTGATTTTGAAATTTGTAAAGCTTGTATTGATGGCGGTTTCTCTTCTGTTATGATTGATGGTTCAAGATTTTCATTTGAAGAAAACGTTGCAGTTACTAAAAAAGTTGTTGAATACGCTCACGAAAGAGGAGTTTCAGTTGAAGCTGAACTTGGTAAACTTGCTGGTGTTGAAGATGACGTAAATGTATCTGAAAAAGATGCTAAATATACAAATGTTAAAGAAGCTGTTGAATTTGTTAAACAAACTGGTTGTGATTCATTAGCAATCGCTATTGGTACTTCTCACGGTGCTTACAAATTCTCTGGTGAAGCTAAACTTGACTTTGAAAGATTGAAAGAAATTAAAGATGCATTGAAAGAAGCTGGTTTTGGCGATTATCCAATCGTTCTTCACGGTTCTTCTTCAGTTCCTGCTGATTTAGTTGCTAAATGTAATAAATTCGGTGGTAACTTACCAAATGCTCAAGGCGTTCCAGAAGATATGTTGAATTATGCTTCTAAAAATGGTGTTGCAAAAATCAACATTGATACAGATTTGAGATTGGCTATGACTTCAACAATCAGAGAATTCTATATGGAACATCCTGAAAAATTTGACCCACGTGAATATATGGGACCAGGTAGAACAGCTGTTAAAGAACTTGTAATGCACAAAATGAGAGATGTATTAGGTACAGCTGGTCACGCTGATGACTAATTAATCTAAGATTTTAGATAATAAAGAAAATGCGTTTTGGATTTTATCCAAAACGCATTTTTTATATTTTAATTTGTTTAAAAAAATTATGGTTTATAAATGCCAACAAATTTAACTTTATAAAAAGGATAAGATTGTTGAACATCATTTACGATAATATCTGTTTGCCAAAAATCTTTTATGATAATTGTTCCATAATATCTTTTTATAGTATGTCTTTTAAATAAGCCATTTCTTACATCAACATAATCACTGAAAATAGGTGATGTATTTTCTCTTGTAAAAGAGTGTAGATTACCGTCTTTTTTATATTCAATAAATCCTGCTAAAACAGTTTCAATTTTGCATTTGGTTGTGTTTCCTTGACTATCAATGATTTCGTCTGCAAATGCAGAATTATAAGAAAATAAAAGCATTAATGAAAGTATAAAGATTATTTTTTTCATAATTTTATTCACCTTTTTTCTTTCTGTTTGATAACCATAAGCTGAATTTGTCTTTAGTGTTTTCAACAATAGCATAAAATGCTGGTACAAGAAGTACACCAAGACAAGATACGGCAACCATGCCACCAAATACAGTCATACCAACTGAACGTCTGCTTGCAGCACCTGCTCCAGTTGCAAATACCAATGGTAAAATACCTAAAATAAATGCAATAGAAGTCATCATAACGGCTCTAAATCTTAATTTTGCTGCTTTAAGTGCTGCTTCGGTTGCTGTGATTTGTTCTTTTTCTTTGGCTTCTTTAGCAAATTCTACAATCAAAATGGCTTGTTTTGTACTCATACCGACTAACATAATCAAACCAATTTGAGAATAAATATCAAGTGAATAACCAAAGACGTATTGGAAGAATAATGCACCAACGATTGCAACAGGAGAAATAAGCATTACGGCAAATGGTAATGTCCAGCTTTCATATAAAGCAACTAGGAATAAATATACGAAAGTTAGTGCTAATGTTAATACCAATCCAACTTGTCCGCTAGCATTTTTTTCTTGAAGTGAAATACCTGCCCAAGCGAAGTCCATATCTTTAGGTAGCAATTTTTTAGAAAGTTTTTCCATTTCATTCATTGCAAGACCTGATGAAACTCCTGCAGGGGCTGAACCTTGTATTGTAACTGCTTGGTACATATTAAATCTTGATATAATTGCTGGGCCTGTTACGTTTTTCAATGTTATTAAGTTTTTAAGCGGTGTCATTGTACCACTTTTGTTTTTTACGCAAATATTTGATAAATCATCAAGTTTTTTACGATAAGGTTCGTCAGCTTGTAACATTACACGGTAAACACGACCATATTTGTTGAAGTCGTTCACATAACTAGATGCAAATTGAGCTGCTAATGTGTTATATATTTCTGCAATATCTACATTTTGTGCCATTGCTTTTGCAAAATCAATATCAAGCATTATTTGTGGTAGGTTCGCAGTATATTGTGTGTAAACACCAGAAAGTCTTGGATTTCCTCTTGTTGCTGCAATAAATTTATTAGCTTCAAGTTCAATTTCTTGAGGTGTTCTATCTGCTTTATCAAGTAATTGATATTCAAAACCACCATACATACCTAAGCCAGGAATTGAAGGTGGAGAGAATGCTGCTACAATAGCACTAGGAAATCTTGAATAATCTTTTCTTAGATTTGCAAGTAAATTTTGAACTTGTTCTTCTGATTTTTTACGTTCGCTCCAGTTTTTTAATTGAAGAATGATTAATGTTGTATTTTCTCCGTTGAAACCAACGATAGCGGTTGTATCTTCTACTCCAGGGTATTTTTTAGCGTTTTCTTCTATTTGTTTAGAAACTTCATCTGTTCTTGCTAAAGAAACACCATCAGGAAGTTGTACTTGCATAAATACAGCACCTTTATCTTCTTCTGGTAAGAAACTTGTTGGAATTATTTTGAAAAGTAAGCAGATAATTATAACAAGTGTTCCAAAAAATATTAATGTTGTTTTAGAGTTATCAATGAAGTATTTTGCAGCAACAAGATATTTATCTCTCATTTTGTTAAACCAGTTATCAAATTTAATAAGAATATCAAGTTCTTTCATTTCATCTGCTGATTTTAAAATTGTTGAACATAATGCAGGAGCAAGAGTTAAGGCTGCAACTGTTGATAAACCTATTGATACGGCAATACATAATGCAAATTGTTGATACATCTTCCCTGTTACACCTGGCATAAAGCAAACAGGAACAAATACTGCCATAAGAACTAATGACGTTGCAATAACTGCACCTAAAACTTCACCCATTGAAATATCTGTTGCTTCTCTTGGATTTTTACCCATTTGAATGTGTCTTTGTGCGTTTTCAAGTACAACGATGGCATCATCTACAACCAGACCTACTGCCAAAACCATACCAAACAGTAATAGTAAGTTGATTGAAAATCCTACAATTCCAACAATGATAAATGTCCCGATTAAGGAAACTGGAATTGCAAAGAAAGGAATTAGCGCTGCTCTGAAACTTCCTAAGAACAAGTAACAAATAATTGTTACAAGAATGATTGCAAGAACAATTGCACTGATTACTTCTTTAATAGATTCTCTAACAAATTCTGTTTCATCACGAACTACTTTGTATTCCATACCCGCAGGGAAGTTTTGGCTTAATTCTTCCATACGTTTTTGAACTTTGTTTGATAAATCAATAGCGTTTGCTTCTGGAAGTTGTTTAATAGACATCATTGCTACGTTGTGTCCATTTTTTCTTGCAAAATAACTGTAAGTTTCAGATGCTAGTTCAATGCGTGCTATATCTTTTAGTTTTAATTGTTCACCGCTAGTGCTAGAACGTAAAATTATATTTTCATATTCAGAAACTTCTTTTAAACGACCTTTTGTTCTTAAAGTAAGTTTTATTTTTTGTTTATCAACAGTTGGTTCTACACCGATATTACCTGCTGGCATTTGTGCGTTTTGATTATTAATAGCACTTGTGATTTCATCAACAGATACGTTTAAAGCTGCCATTTTGTTTGCATCAAGCCAAATACGCATAGAATAATCACCAGAACCAAAGATTTGAACGTTACTTATACCATGGATACGTTCAAGTTCTTCTTTGATATATATAGATGCGTAGTTTGCAAGGAATAATGGGTCATAGACATCACCTTTTGATGACAAACAAAGTAGTAAAATCCCAGGTCCACCAGTTGATTTTTTAACTGTCATACCGTATCTTCTAACAAGTTCGGGTAATCTTGGCATGATAAGTTGCAGTCTGTTTTGAACGTTTACTACTGCCATATCGGCATCTGTTCCTATTTCAAAGAAAATATTTAATTGATAAGAACCGTTTTGGCTTGAAGATGTCATATAAATCATGTTTTCAACACCATTTATTTTTGCTTCAAGTGGTGCAGCGATTGTTTGTTCAATAATGTCTGCACTTGCCCCAGGGTATGATGCACTTACAACAACTTGAGGTGGGGTGATACTAGGATATTCTTCCAAAGGAAGTCCTAGCATTGAAATAATACCTGCCAAAATGATTGCTAATGATATAACGATTGCAAATTTTGGTCTTTTTATAAATAAATATTCATTTGCCATTTTATTATTACCGTTTATTTTTTGTTATCTTTTTTTTCTACTTTTAATTCTTCTTCGCTGACAATTTTTACAGGTGTATCAGGAATAACTTTTTGAATGTTACCTGTTATAATTTTGTCACCTTTTTTAAGTCCTGAAGTGACAATCCAATTGTCTTTATATTGTCCTTCAACAGTAATGAAGCACATTTGAGGAAGTCCTTTTTCGTCTATTTTATAAACATATTTTCCTTTAGGGTTTTCCATTACAGCAGTTTGAGGAACAACAGGAACTGTTGTTTTATTGTTTGAGTAAATTTTAATTTTAACGTAATCACCGTTTATTAAAAGTCCGTCTGGATTTTTGAATTCTGCTCTTAACATTATTGAACCAGTTGTTTCTTCAATGATGTTATTTTGGAAATTTTGAATACCATCGTATTTATATTTTTCACCATTTGCAAGTATTAATTCTGTTTTACGTCCTGTATTTTTTACATTTTCATCTATTTCTTGTAATACTTGGAATGTTTTTGCTGCAACTGGGAATGTTGCATAAATTGGATTTACGCTATAAATGGTTGTGATACTTCCAGAATCTTTAGTAACGTAGTTTCCAACTGTTATTTCCATCATACCAACACGTCCGTCAACAGGAGCTTTAACGTGAGTGTAACTATAATTTCTTTCAGCATCTTTAAGTTTTGCTGTATATAATTTTAGTTGAGCTCTTAAATCGTCACGATTTGATACTAATTGGTCGTAGTTGTCTTTTGAAATATATTGTTTTTTAAGCAAAGTTTCTGAACGTTGAGCATTTTTTTCTGCATATTTTAATTTTGCTCTTGTGGCTTCTACGTTTGCTTTTGCTTCTTGTAGAGCATTTGCATATTCTTGAGGTTCTATTTCAAATAAAACTTGTCCTTTTTTAACGAAATCTCCTTCTTTGAAATATGATTTTGTTAAATAACCGCTAATTCTGGCTACAACATCAACTCTTCTGTCAGAAATAATACGTCCAGGAGCTTCTACTTGCATTTGAACATCTGCATTTTTAATTTCTGATACAGAAACAGCGGTTACTGCTCCAGCTTTATGCTTTTTCATTAATATTTGTGTAACTCCAGATATACAAAATCTGATGGCGATTAATGATAAAGCAATTATTAAACCAATTATTATCTTTTTTTTCATCTTTAATTCCTGTCCCAAGCTTAATTGTTTTGTATAAAAATTATTATAAAAGCGAGAATATTAATTAAAATATTCCCGCTTTTAGTTATTAAAATTTATTTTTTTTCAAAAGTAATTTTTTCGTTTTCTAATTTTAATACGATAGTATCACCAGCAGAATATTTGTTTGTTAAAATTTCTTCTGCTAAAATATCTTCAATTTTTCTTTGAATTAATCTTCTTAATGGTCTTGCACCATAAGCTTCAGAGTAACCGTCTTTAGCCAAGAAATCTTTAACTTCGTCTGTAACTTCAGTTTTCAAATCTCTTTCTTCAAGACGTTTGAATAAATCTTTCAACATTAAATCAACGATTTCTCTGATTTCTTCTTTTTGTAAGTGGTTGAATACGATAATATCGTCAATTCTGTTTAAGAATTCTGGTCTGAATGCTTTTTTAAGTTCTTCATTCACTGTATCTTTAAGTTTTTCGTATTTGTCTTTCTTTTCATCTTCAGCAGCTGAGAAACCAAGTTTTGATTGAGTTGTAATCATACTTGCACCAACGTTTGAAGTCATGATAATTACAGTATTTTTGAAGTTTACGTGTCTTCCTTTTGCATCTGTCAATCTACCATCATCCAAGATTTGCAACATAATGTTGAATACATCTGGGTGAGCTTTTTCGATTTCGTCGAAAAGAATAACAGAGTAAGGTTTTTTACGTACAAGTTCTGACAAATGTCCACCATCGTCATAACCAACGTATCCTGGAGGTGAACCAATAAGTTTTGCAGTTGAATGTTTTTCCATAAATTCTGACATATCAACTCTTAACATATTGTCTTCAGCACCAAACATAGCTTCTGCAAGTGCTTTTGCAAGTTCTGTTTTACCAACACCAGTAGGACCTGAGAAAATGAAACTTCCGATAGGTCTGTTTGGTGATTTTAAACCAACTCTTGCACGACGAATTGCTTTTGAAATAGCGACAACGGCATCTGATTGACCAATTACTCTTTGGTGTAGAGTTTTTTCTAAATTTAGTAATCTTTCGCCTTCACCTTCTGTAAGTTTTGTTACAGGAACACCTGTCATTGTAGAAATAACTTCTGCAATATTTTCTTCTGTTACAGTTGGTTTATTTGCTTCGTGTTCTTCTTTGCATTTAGCTGAAACTTCTCTGATTCTGTCTTTCAAATCAGCTTCATCATCTCTAAGTTGAGATGCTTTTTCGAATTCTTGGTTGCGAATAGCATCTTCTTTTTCTTTTATTAATGCACGAAGTTCTTTATCAAGTTCTTTTCCTTCTGGTGAAAGAGTGCTAACTTGTAAACGAACTTTTGAACTAGCTTCATCTAAAACGTCAATTGCTTTATCTGGTAAAAATCTATCAGTAATGTATTTGCTAGATAGTTTTACAGATGCAACAACTGCGCCATCTGAAATGTTTAATTTGTGGTGTTCTTCGTATTTTGGACGAATACCTTTGATAATTTGAATTGTTTCATCAATTGAAGGTTCTTCGATAAGAACTGATTGGAAACGTCTTTCTAATGCTGAATCTTTTTCAACATATTTTCTATATTCATCAAGTGTTGTAGCACCGATAACTTGAATTTCACCACGAGAAAGAGCAGGTTTCAAGATGTTTGCAGCATCAATAGCACCTTCTGCTGCACCTGCACCAATAAGAGTGTGCATTTCATCAATTACAAGAATGATGTTTCCTGCTTGTCTTATTTCGTCCATAATCTTTTTCAAACGTTCTTCAAATTCACCACGATATTTTGTGCCGGCAATTAAAAGACCCATATCTAGTTGGATAACTTTTTTGTCTTCTAAAATATCAGGAACTTCTGCATTTACAATTCTAATTGCAAGACCTTCTGCAACTGCAGTTTTACCAACCCCTGGTTCACCTAATAGAACTGGATTGTTTTTAGTTCTTCTTGCAAGAATTTGAATAACTCTTTCGATTTCTTTTTCACGACCGATTACTGGGTCAAGTCTAAGTTCTTGAGCTGCAAGTGTAAGGTCTGTACCAAATTCGTCTAAACTTGGTGTTTTTGCCTTTGTTGTTGAAGAACTTGAAGTTGTTCCAGATGCAACTGTTTGAGGTTTTGTTTCACCTAACATTTTAACTACGTTGCTTCTGATTTTGTTT
>JAZLGV010000133.1:0-45051 GCA_045616505.1 Candidatus Gastranaerophilaceae bacterium
CATATTTCACATTGTCTTGACATTATTCTGTTCCTTTATTTTAATTACTAGTGCTAGTTAAACATAACCCAAAAAAAAACTATTTACAAGTGGTTTTAAATTTTTATGTTAAGTTCTTTTAATTTTTCACTTCTTGAAAGGGTTTTTATCCTGTATTCTTCTTTCATTGCTTCTTGTTTTGTCGCAAATTCTTTTGTGTAAACAATTTTATCAGGCGGATGAGCTTTTGTATATTTTGCTCCTTTGCCTGATTTGTGTAATTCAAAACGTCTTTCGACATCATCTGTATAGCCACAGTAGAGCGTATTGTCTTTTGTTAAAATTACATACACATAATATTTTTTCATTCTTTTATGATAATATATTTTTATGATAAAAGACAATATTGAAAATTATAAAATATATTCTGGTTTATCTTATGGTATCAAGTTAGGTCTTGAATATCTTAAAAATACTGATTTTTCCAAAGTTGAAAATGGAAAATACCTTCTTAATGATGAAGTTGTGTATGCAAATGTTCAAGATTACACTTCAAAAAAACTTGAAGATGGCAAATTTGAAGCACACAGAAATTATATTGATATTCAATATATAGCAGAAGGTGAAGAGCAAATTGGTGTTGGAGATATATCAAATTATAAATCTTTTATAAAATATGTAGAAGAAAATGATATAGAATTTTTAAATCCTATAGATGAAAATTTTTCAACTTTTATAAAACTTAAAAAGGGTGATTTTGCTATTTTTTATCCACATGATGCACACATGCCACAAATTGCAATTGATGACAATCAAAAATATGTAAAAAAAGTTGTAATAAAAGTTCAATATTAATCGCCAAAGGTCAATTTTAAGCCGTTTTTTGTTTTTATCATGATATAAAAACAGGTGGTTTATTTTGGATTTATCAGTAAATAATAAAATTAATAATACCAAATATAATTTTGGCTCTGATTTGAAAAATCAAAAAAGAGTTGTTTCACCTGTTTCAACACCTAAAATTGATAAATCAAATGACGGAAAATTCAGTTGTTCAGAAGCTGGCAGAAATTTCTTTAAAGGTCTTGTTTCACCTGTTGTAAATTTGTTTTCAAGTCCTAAAAACTTTTTAGTTGGTGCTGGAATGATGGCTGGAAGTACAGTTTTAATGGCAGCAACAGGAGGTGCTATTGCTCCAATATTTGTTGCTATGGGAATCGGCGCAGGAGCAGTTCAAGCAATAAAAGCTGGTGTAAAAATTGCAAATGCTCAATCAGGTGATGATGTAGAAAAAGCATTTTATGATATGGGTGGTGCTACTTCTACTCTTGGTCTTTCTGTCGCTGGTGCAAAAAGTTCTTTAAAACAAGCAAATATTAAAACTGATAATTTAAAAGCTTTTGGCTGTGTGAAAAAATGTTTTACTTCTTTAAAAGATTTATGTAAAGAGTCTTTGGGTGTTTTCAAATCAGGATATTATAAAACTAATTTAAGAACAACTTTTGATGTTATTAAAAATCCTCAAAATTTGAGAAAATGTAGTGAAGAATTATCTGTTGATGGCGAAAAATATTTTGAAGAATCTTTCAGCGCATTAAAAGATGTTTTGCCTGATGAAGTAAGAAGTTCTTTGAAAGGTCGTTCAAAATGCCAAGTTTCTATTTTTGAAAAAATGGTAAGACATCGTAATGAATTGAAAGCACAACTAAAAGCTGTAAAAAATAATAATAAACTTTCAGTAGAAGAAAAAGCACAGGCAATTAAAAATATACAAGAGCAAATTAGAAAATTTGATACTGATAAAAATGTTACAAAAAGTGTAATCGGAGATGCTTACGGAGCAAGAATTTCTGATTTAACTCCAGAAAGTACAGATGTAATTGTTTCAGCATTAGAAAAAGCTGCAAAAGAAGGTAAAATTGAAATTTTAGAAGTAGAAAATTACAGAGGTATGAATTCAAATTGTAAAATTCAAAATGAATTTTATCTAAATGAAAATCATCTTAATAGATTTGCAAAAGTTTCAAAAAATGCAACTATTACTTCAAAACCAAAAGAATCTGGATATACTGCAATTCAATTGAAAGTTAAACCTAAAAATGGAAAAGTTTTGGAACTTCAAATTCGTGGAAAAGAAGTTGATAAAGTTGCCGATTGGGAACATATTCCTTATGATTTAAGACAAGGCAAAGATATTGCAAAAGGAAGCAATGTAAACGGTTCAAACTTGGCAAAAGTTCAAAAAGTAGTTTCTAAAATGACAAAAGAACAAGATGTTCAATACAAACAATATATTTACGATAATTACATGTATGCTCAAGCAAAAGAATTAGGAAAAGTTGTAGAAGCTCCAAAATTGCCTGAAGGTATTGATAAAGCATTAAGTAGTGAAAATTTAGTAAAAATTAGTTCTAAAAATTCAAATACAAATCCAAAATTAATAAGAAATCCGTATGATGTTCGTCCTCAAAGTGTTATCGTAGCAGCAGGCGAAAATGCTACTTGTGATGAAAAAATGATGTAGAGCTTGATAAAATAAGATTAAAGGTCTTTTGTTACGAAACTTAATATTTGAGGCTAAAAAATTAAAGTTTTTGAAATGGGGTGTCGATTAACTTCATGTGAGATGTGTATCGTAAGTAAAATATGGAGTGCAAATTATGTTTAATTTTAATCGTGAAAAATTCAATTCAGCTTTGAAAGAATCAAAAGATATTCGCAATGAGTTGTTGATTAGTGATGTTGAACAAGTTAAGCAATTTGTTGAAAAAGCATTGGATATGTGCTTGAACAGTACAGCTTTTCAATCTAGAATGAATTACCCTGGTGTAGATTTTTAGATTTGTAAGAAGCTGTGAGAGTAAATACTTTTGTTTAGGAGTATATTTGCAGTTTTTATAATGGCGACTTGATTAGAGTCTTGTTTATCGTAAGAGATTTCTTTGGTTTCGGAGAAGTCTCTTATTGTATTTGCAAGATTTATATAAAGTTCGTCAATTTTGTTTTGTGGGTTTTGGTTATCAAGCATTTTTATTATTCTGATTAGTTCTGTATCAAGAGCATCAATAATAGCACTATCAAGTCCTGCACCATATAAAAGCACGGCAAAAACTCTGTTTATCAATGGTCTGATTTCTTTTGGTGAACCGTTTGAGATATTTGAAAGACCTACTGTTGTTTTTACTTCTGGTTCAAAAGATTGTTTTATCATTTGAATTGTGTTTATTGCTTCTTGTGCTTGAGATTGTTCAACAGAAATCGGTAAAATAAGAGGGTCAAAATAAATTTTGTCGTGAGAAATCTCTTTTTCATCACAAACTTCCATTATTTCAAATGCAAGAGCAAGTCTTTCATCTGCTGTTTTTGGAATACCAATTTCTTTATTCATAGTAAGCGCAATCATATTTGAATTATATTTTTTTGCTAATGTTGAAACTTTTTCTAATCTTTCTAAATCTGCCGAAGTACTGTTTATAAAAGCGTTTTCTGTGTCATTGCAAACTTTTAAACCTCTTTCTATTTCTTCTGCGTTAGTTGAATCAAAAGATATTGAAAGATTAGAATTTTCTTGAACAAGATTGCAAAGCCAAGGTAAAATCCCTTCCATAGTGGCTTTTGCTGGGCCTACGTTTAAATCTATGGTATCAACGGTTTTTTCTTTTAAAATTAAATCTTTAATAAAAGCTTCATTGCGTTCTGCTAATGCTGCTCTTACTGTTTTTGATATCACGTGTATGTTTTCGCCGATTAATTTCATAAGTTTATTATACATAAAATAATTATTATGTGTATTTTTTATTTTTGCTGTATTCTAAAAGCATGAAAGATAAAATTTTTAAAACATTTAGAGCTTTTCAATATAGAAATTACAGATTGTTTTTTTCAGGACAAGTTGTTTCATTGATTGGTTCTTGGATTCAAAATATTGCAATTAGTTGGTTGATTTATGATATTACAAAATCAGCTTTTATTATGGGAACTGTTGCGTGTATAAATGCAATTCCGCTACTTGTAATGTTACCTTTTGCAGGTGTTATTTCTGATAAATTTAATAAACACAAATTGTTTATATGGGTTCAAGTTGCATTTGCAATACAAGCTTTTTCTATGGCAATTTTAGCAATGACAGGCACGATTAGAATTTGGCATATTGTAGTTTTGAGTGTGTTTTTGAATCTGGTTATGGCTATCGATATGCCTTTAAGACAGGCTTTTGTTGTTTATATGGTTGATGATAAAAAAGATTTGGGAAATGCAATTTCTTTAAATTCTTCATGTTTTAATTTGGCAAGGCTTATTGGCCCTGCTATTGCGGGTGTTTTGATTTCGGCTTTGGGTGTTGGAATTTGTTTCTTTCTTAATTTTGTGAGTTATTTACCTGTAATATGGGCAGTTTGTGCGATGCGTTTGCCTAAAGAAATTAATGAAAAACCAGAGAAAAAGGGGCTTTTTAAAGATTTGAAAGAAGGTTTTACGTATGCTGTAAAATCTCCTCAAATTTCTTTGTTACTTATATCTTTGGCAGTTTTAAGCTTTGTTGGTATGTCTTATCCAATAATGATGCCTATTTTTGCAGCAGAGGTTTTGCATAGAGGTGCAGAAACATTAGGTATATTAATGAGTGCGGCTGGGATAGGTGCTTTGCTTGCATCTTTGTTATTGGCTTATAAACAAACAGTTAAAGGATTGGCGAAAATTTTGACTTTTAGTATGTTAGTTGCTTCTTTAAGTTTTTTCTTTATGGGTTTTTCTAATGGTATGGTTACGGCTTTTGTTTTGATGTTTGGTGTAGGATTTGGAATGGTAATGTTTTTAATTTCATCAAATACGCTTATTCAAGCAATTGTTGATGATGATAAAAGAGGTCGTATAATGAGTTTGCATGCGATTGCATTTGCTGGTACTTTTTCTTTAAGTAATATGCTTGTTGGGGTTATTGCGCAAGAATTTGGTATTTCAAATACATTTAAGATAGTTGGAATTGTTTTGTTTATTTCTTTTGTTTATTTTGGAAATAAATTATGTAGAACAGATTTTAAATCTGTTGTTAAACAGTAGGTATTGGTAAATTTTTGTTACTTAACTTTATTTTTACTGACAAAAAAATATTTTAGTAGGTTTAAAATTTTTGTAGAGGTTTCAAAACTTGCAAGTAAAAAGTGTAAATATCAGTAAAGTGGCATTTGAGCGTCAATTGACTAAAAATGAAATGACGCAATATAACTCTGTGTTTTCAAAAGCAAAAGAGTGTGTAGGGCAAACAGGAAAATCTGTTTTTATTGTTCATGATGTTTGTTTGCCTCAAAAGCCTTCTAATAACACTGGGGTTGGAAATTTAACATCTAAAGAAAGTAATGGTTTTTTTGATTTTATTAAAAATTATTTGGGTATAAATACAGTAGAGGTTTTGCCACAAGGTCAATATCCGCATAGATCTCCTTATAGTGGCACATCTTTATCTTTGGGATATCAAGAGATTAATCCCGAACTTTTAACTACGAAAGATTTTGGAAAAATACTTAAAAAATCAGAAGTTAAGGAGATTGTAGATGCAAATAATATTGCCAAAAAAGAAAAAATTGCAAATTTAGATAATGTTTTGAGAGATGATTCTACGCTAGATAAAGTTTTGAAAAAAGCCTTTGAAAGATTTAAAAATATTGATGAAACCTCTGATTTAAAGAAGAATTATAGAGAGTATTGTTCAAAAAATAATGATTGGTTAGAGCCAAAAGGGATTTTTAAAGTTTTAGCGAAGAAAAATAAGACTTCAAAATTTTCAAATTGGACAGATGATTTAGAAAAAAATCTATATAATTTTGATAGTGCAAAAGAACTTAAACTTGCAAAAATAAAACAATTAGCTGTAGAAAACAAAGATGATTTGGAATTTTTTAATTTTAAACAATTTTTAGCTGATGAGCATTTGAAACTAGCAAGAAAAAATCTTAATGGCAAAGGTATAAAACTTGTAGGAGATTGTCTTGTAGGTTTTACTTATGATGAAATGTGGTCTAATCCAAAAGCCTTTTTAAATGATAAATATGTAGGTAATCCGCATTGGAAAATAGTTGCATTAAATTTGGATGATATAAAAGATGAATCAAGTGCTGCTGCAAAATTATTGAAGAGAAAAACACAATTGTTTGCTCAAAGATATGATTCTATGAGAGTTGATGTGGGTTGGTCTTATATTACTCAAAAGGTTACTGATAAAAACAAAATTGTTTCAAAGAATGAATTGGGTAATTCTGTATTAGCTTTTATGGAAAAGACTATAAAAGAGGTTAAAGGCGAAAATTTTGATTTAAAAAATGTAATGTACGAATTTGAAGCAGGCATTGAAGATTTTTCAATGTTTGAAAATAGTAGTAAACTTCGTAATGAAGTGGAAAATCGTACAAAAGTTTTGAGTTCTATGTATATGAAAGAAGATTGGGGCTCAAATGATGCATTTTTAAAAAGAAATTTTAATCCAGATACATTTGTTTTTGGAGTGGGAAATCATGATGCGCAACCTTTACGTCAAATAGCAAAAGGTGTAGAAGATGAAGTTGCAAAAGGGGTTTTTGAAAACCATAAGCGTGACGCTATTCCAGAACTTTCAAAAATTTTAAAAATAGAAGAAAAGACATTAGAAATCCCTCAAGAATTTGCAAAAGCAAAATGGGCAGAGCCAATGATGGCAAAAAATAATATGATGTTTTACATGGATGTTTTTGGCAGAGAAGAAAGATTTGATAAACAATGGAAAAATGCAATAGATTCTGTTAATGAGAATTATGCTTATAAAATTTCTGCTGATTATATGAAAGAATGGCAAACGGCAATAAAAGAGGGTTATGGCTTTAATCCTATGGATGCTTTGAAAAAAGTTTTTGAAGCAAAAGGTTTGGATAAAACAAATAAACCTTTGTATGAAGAGATTTGTAAATTTAATGATATTCTTTTAGCTCCAGAAGAAAGTAAAATTAAAAAAGTAATAAAAAATAAATACACAAAACCTGTTTTATTAACTCTTGCTGGTTGTATAGCTTTTGTTGGTATTGTTAAAGCTATTGTTGGAACTTCGGATATAAAAAAGGTTCAAGATAAATAAAATTTTCAGATTGAAATTTTCGTTTTTTGATTACTTATGTTTTTGGGTATTGAAAAGTAAAATTCGCAAATTCCTTTTGGGGTACTTTTTGCATAAATTTTTCCTTTGTGAGAATTAATAATTTCTTTTGTTAAATACAAACCTAATTTTGTACCTGTTTTTTGATATTGAATATTTTTAGAAGAAGTGAATTTTTCAAATATGTGTTTTATTTCGTTTTCTGGCATGTATTTGCCAATATTTGTTATGCTGAAATTTGTAAAAATATCGTTTTCGGTTAAGTGTATTTTTATTTCTGTTTGAGGTTTTCCATAAGCTATTGCATTTGTTATAAGGTTTGTGAGAACTCTTTTAATTTGTAATTTATCTGCAAAAATTTCGTTTGTTTGAATATTTTGAGAAAAAGTTATTTTTTGATTTTTTTCTTTTAATAACGGTGCGTTTTCTTCAATTGTTTTTAATATTAATTCTGAAAAATTTATTGCTTCAGGGTTTATTTGAATTTGTCCATTGTCGTATAAATAGGTATTTAGAATAGTAAAAATTAAATCTTTCATATATTCGCAAGATTCTTTAATTTGTGTCAGAATATTTTTTTGCGAATCTGTAAGTTTGCCAAAATAATTACTTAAAATTAATTCTAATGTTTGTATTTGAGCAAAAGTAGGACTTTTTAAGTCGTGAACAAGCGTTGCAATAAATGTTTCTTTTTTGTTTTTTAAAGTTTTTTCTTTATTTAATTTTTTAGATAAATTTATGAAATAAAAATTGTAAATAAAAGTGTGTAAAAAGACAAAAATGAGGCATATTTTAGAAGATTTTGTATGTTCTAAAAGTAGTAGTGAAAATACAAAATAAATGTAAAAAATATTTCCAATTGAAAAAATTATTAAATTTTTAATATCAAACATTATTGCGCTAAAATTCATTAAAACTAAATCTTATACCAATCTTATTTGGTAATTTTTGTTTGACAATTAGGCAGATGGCTAATATAAATTAATTTGCTTTAGTTGTTTCTTGAGTTTCAGCGTTGTGTAATTTTTTTCTGATATTAACAGCTTCGCTACCAATTTTGTTTAATAATAAACCTGACAAGCCACCAATTACAAGTGATGGGCCGGCAGAAACTAAACAAACTGTGCAAAGCGAAGAAATTGCAACTGCTCCAAGAGCAGGGATGCCATATTCAAGAGTAGCTTGGATTTTTGCTTCTTTTCCGTTTGCTTTTCCAATGCCAAATGCAACGGTTGCAAATGTTGTGATAAATGTAAGAATATCAGTTGGAGCTGAACCGATTTTTAAATCTCTAAGTTTATCATAAAGTTTGTTTATTTCTGTATCTGTTGAATTGTTTAATGATTTTATTGCTGTATTTGTTTGTTTTTTAAGAATTTCATAATCTTTTGCAGGTAATACTTTTTTGTATTCTTCAAGAAGTTTGTCAATGCTTCCTTTTTTGTCTTTGTATAATTCTGAAATTACTTTTTCAAAAGCAGATTTATCTTCAATTCCTTCAGTTTTTGTTAAAAGATTTTCTATTTGTTCAAGGGCTGATATTTTGTGCATTCTATCGCCAGTTTTAGAAAAATCGTTGATAGATTTAATAATGCTTTCTGTTAGTTTTTGGTTTTCTGTGTCAAGAGGATTAACGTTTGTGTTGATATTGTTAAATATGTTTTTTAGAGCTTTTGTTGTTGTATCGTTGTTTGTTGAAAGTTTTGAAGTAATGTTTGTTAGATTTTGGCTTGTTGCAGCTTTGTTTGTGGACATTGTTCTTTCTGCAATAAAAGTAGTGTATGATTTTTTATCTTTAATAAATTCTTTTAATCTTTTAAAACTTTTTTGCCAAATAGTTTCGTCAAGTTCTGTGAATGAAATTTGAGTTTTGTTTAATCTTTCTGCAACGGCTGCATCATTAAAGTTTGCTGCAAATAAGTTTTTAGCATTTTTTAGATTGTGATTGCATTTGATTTTTGAAGTTGATGATAATTTTTGGTTTGCTTCTTCAAATGCTTCAAATAATTTTGTAAATTCTTTATTTGTTTTTTTGTAAGCTTTTTCTGTCATTTTAACAGAGATATTAGTTACTATATCTGTGATTTTTTGGCAAATTTTTCCAACAACAGGAATTGGATCTGTCATTTTTTTGTATAAAATATCTTTTGCAGAAATAAAATTCATTGCAGAGTTGTATAAAGAGCCTAGACTTTTTATTTTATCAACTTTGTTGATAAAGAATTTTTCTATGTGAGAAAGGTTTTCTTTAGTTATTTTCCCTGTTTCAACATCTTTTGCTTTTTTTTGTAAATTTATTATTTTTTCGCTGATTTTATTTTTGTTTGCACCAATGATTTTAATTCCACCAAGTGCTAATAATGCGGCAGAAAGAACAGTTCCGACAGATGCAATAATGATTGTTTTTGTTTTATTTTTTTTATTTTGATTTTCAATGTTTTCAGGTTGAGTTTGAACTGTGCTAACCTCAGCCTTAATTTTTTCAGACTTGTTTTTGCCTGAAAAATTTGGGGTTTTATATAAATTGCTGTTTAAATTAATATTCAAATTGGTCATTTGTCGCTCTATTCCATGTAAATAAACAATTGTGAATATTAAAAATTGCTTACTTTTTATGTTTTATTACAATTCGTTTACCTTATTACAAAAAGCCATTCAAGTTTTCTAACGGCTTGAACTAAGAATCCTTCGTTTTCTGCGTTTATTGAACCAACTAAAACAGTTGTTGCATTTATGTTTTTCCCAACCATAATATCTGTAAGTGGTCTATCTCCAATAATTGCTACTTCTTTTGAAGAAAGTTTTAGTTGTTCTAATGCCTTTTCAACTCCTTCTGTTTTTGGTTTTTTTGAATTTTCTATTACAGGAAAATCTATTGCATTTCTAACTTTTTGAACATAATTAGGGTTTGTGTTGTTTGTTGCAATTGCAAGTAAAAAATCCTTTTTTATATTTTCAAACCAATCAAGAGTTTCTTGGGTGAATTTACCTGATTTTGAAACCATAACTGTGCTGTCCAAATCCATAATTAAACCTTTTATTCCGTTGTTTTTTAATTCTTCTAATGGAATATCGTAGATGTTTTTGCAGATATAATCAGGTTTTACAAGCATTTTTATCCTTTCAATTTTTCAATTAATTCAAGAGTGGTTTTCTTTAGTGTTTCGTAGTCAGAATCATTGTTTATTACATAATCCCAATCGGTTATGTTGTCTAAACCTGTTTCTGTAACGTCGTTTTCGCCAATCAAAGTGCCTCTTTTTGCTCTTGTTTCTCTTGAAGCTTCTACTCTAATTGCTATTGCTCCTGCTTTTTTGAATGTTTCATATTCGTGCAAGACTCTTGTGTCTGTAACGATGATGTTGCCTTCTTGTGAAATTATTTTTTCAAGCCAATAGTCAGGACTTTGAGAACGCCCCCAGTTGCCTAAATCTATCAAGTCTTGACGATAAGTTGCTTTATTTGTTTCGATTTCTTCGTAAGTTAAATTGTGAGTTTTTCCATATTCGATTTTTATAATGTCGCCCATTGCACATCTTTTATAAGTTGGCATATTTTCTAATAATATTTTTGCAACGGTATCTTTTCCAGAATATTGTTTTCCAGAAAAAATAATTATGTTATCAGCCATTTTGTTCTCCTCGTTTTTCTTAATTATATTTGAAATTTTCAAAATATGTCAAATAAGTTAATAATTTCCATGACTAATTCTTGCAATTTTTCTTTGTTATTATTATAATAATTCCACACTAAATTTTAGTGTTAATTTTACAATTAATCGCAGGAATAAGATATCTTATGGCACTTACATTTCAAGAATTAATATTAAATTTATCAAAATTTTGGTCAGATAACGGTTGTATTATTCAACAACCTTATGATATAGAAAAAGGCGCATCAACAATGAATCCTGCGACTTTTTTGCGTTCTTTAGGTCCTGAACCTTGGAATACTGCAATGGTTGAACCTTGCAGAAGACCGACTGATGCAAGATATGGTGAAAATCCAAATAGATTAGGACATTATTTTCAATATCAAGTTATCTTAAAACCATCTCCTGAAAATGCTCAAGAACTTTATTTAAAAAGTTTGGAAGCTATGGGGATTGATTTATCAGTTCATGATGTAAGATTTGTTGAAGATAACTGGGAATCTCCTACGTTAGGTGCGGCTGGTGTTGGCTGGGAAGTTTGGCTTGATGGAATGGAAATTACTCAATTTACTTATTTCCAACAAGTAGGTGGTTTAGAAATTCGTCCAGTAGCTTTGGAAATTACATACGGTTTAGAAAGAATTGCAATGTATTTGCAAAATGTTGATTCTGTATATAAAGTTATGTGGAATAACGAATTAAATTATGGTGAAATTTATCATCAAAATGAAGTTGAACAATCAAAATATAATTTTGAAGTTTCAAATTCTGAAATGTTGTTTAAAATTTTTGATTCTTTCCAAAAAGAAGTTGATAACTGTATAGAACATGAACTTGTTCTTCCAGCTTATGATTATGTATTGAAGTGCTCTCATACGTTCAATTTATTGGACGCAAGAGGTGTTATAAGTAGAGATGAAAGAATTAATTTCATTAATCGTGTTAGAACAATGGCAGCTTCAGTTGCGAAATTGTACGTTGCCCAACGTGAAGCAATGGGATTCCCATTATTGAAGCGTGAAAAAGTCGGAATATAGGTATTATGGCAAAAAACTCTTATCGAGCAAGTTTCTCAAAAAGATTTATTGAGGGCATGCTAAAAAGAAAAGACCCTGACGAAATGTTGGCTGTTGCAAAAACAGAAGGTTTGGAAAAAACGTTAGGTGTTATGGATTTAATTATTTTAGGTATCGGTGCGATTATCGGTTCTGGTATTTTTGCTGTTGTTGGTATAGCAGCAGCTGGTGGTGGTGAAAGTGTAGGTGCAGGCCCTGCATTAATGCTTTCTATGATTATTGCCGCTTTTGCGTGTGTTTTTTCAGCACTTTGTTATTCAGAATTTGCATCAATGATTCCTGTCGCAGGCGGTGCTTATATTTACACTTTTGCTACATTAGGTGAATTTGCAGCTTGGATGGTAGGCTGGATATTGATGTTAGAATACGCAATTGGTTATATTGCAGTTGCTTGTGCTTGGTCAAATCATTTTATGCAATTTATAAAAGGATTTAGCACATATTTACCTGCTTGGGTTTCAAATCCTCCATTGTGGCTTGTAAATGATTCTCGTTCAGCGATGAAAATTGTTGAAGATTCAGGATTAGATGCAAATGTGGTTATTCCTCATATTTGCGGAATGCCTGTTTGTATAAATCTTCCTGCTATATTTATTGTTCTTTTGATTACTGCAATATTGGTTAAAGGAACAAAAGATTCAACAAAAATGGCAGGAGTTATGGTTTTTGTTAAATTAGCCGTAATTGCTTTATTTGTTTGTATCGGTGCTTTTTATATTAAACCTGCAAATTGGACACCATTTGCACCAAATGGTTTTGAAGGTATCTTTATGGGTGCTTTCATCATTTTCTTTGCATATATTGGTTTTGATGCTTTGGCGACAACTGCAGAAGAATGTAAAAATCCTCAAAAAGATTTACCAATCGGTATTATTGGCTCATTGATAGTTACAACAATTGTTTATGTACTTGTAGCACTTGTTCTTACTGGTATTCAACCAACAAGTGGGGTTGCTGTTCCAACTGGATTTTTAAAAGCTCCAATGGCATTTGTAATGCAAAATGTCGGACAAAATTGGGTTGCTGGATTGATTTCTATTGGTTCTTTAGCAGGTTTAACTTCTGTTTTATTAGTTTTACAACTTGCTGCAACAAGAATTTTGTTTGCAATGAGCAGAGATAATTTTTTACCTCGTAAATTTCAAGTTTTACATCCAAAATATCACACTCCAGCTTTATTAACTTGGGTTGTAGGTTTGGTTTGTGTAATTGGAACTTTATGTTTAGATTTGAATGTTGCCGCAGAACTTTGTAATTTCGGAACGTTCACTTCTTTCATAATTGTATGTGTTGCAGTATTGATTTTGAGAAAAGTTGATCCTGATAGACCAAGACCGTTTAAAGTTCCATTTTCACCATATTTTCCATTAATGGGTATTATTTGTTGTGGTGGTTTGATGATTTATTCAATGCAATCTTTGACTACTTCAGCTTTGTTATTCCCTGCTTGGATTGGTTTGGGTGCTTTGATATATTTACATTACGGTTATAAGAAAAATAGAGTAGAAGAAGTTTTTGATAAACGCAGAAAAATAGTCGAAAATAGAGAAAATAATAGCGAGGGTGAGTCTGTTGAAAACTAATATTAAAGAAATACTTTATAATATGTTCACCCCAAAAAATCCTGATGAACTTATCGCAGCGGGTAAAAAATCAGAATTGAAAAAAACTTTAAATGTTTTCGATTTGATAATTTTAGGTATCGGCGCTGTTGTTGGTACAGGTATTTTCACTATTGTAGGAATAGCAATTCAAGGCGGTCATGAATCAGTTGGTGCAGGTCCTGCGATTATTGTTTCAATGATTTTAGCTGCGATATCTTGTGTATTTTCAGCATTGTGTTATTCAGAAATTGCTGCAATGATTCCTGTTGCTGGTTCAGCTTATACATATACTTACGCAACTATGGGCGAATTTATGGCTTGGATGGTAGGCTGGATATTGATGCTTGAATATGCGATTGGTAATATCACTATTGCTTGTGCATGGACTGGGTATTTAACTCAATTGTTAAAAGGTTTTGTAAATGTATTGCCACCTTTTGTTGTTAATTTCCCTATTTGGTTAAGAAACGATTATCGTTCAATTTCTTTGATTTGTGACAAATATTCAATAGATATTCATGATAAAATTCCGTTTTTATTCGGAAAAATTCCGTTCGCAATTAATTTACCTGCTATTCTTTTGATTTTAGTTCTTACTCTAATACTTATTAAAGGTGTTAAGGAATCTACAAAAGTTGCAGGAATATTAGTTGCATTGAATATGTTTATAATTTCATCTTTTGTACTTGTTGGAATGTTTTATGTAAAACCTGCAAATTGGGCACCATTTGCACCAAACGGTATTGAAGGTATTGTAATGGGTGCGTTTTTAATCTTCTTTGCTTATGTAGGTTTTGATGCTATTTCAACAACCGCAGAAGAAACTAAAAATCCTCAAAGAGATTTGCCAATAGGTATTTTAGGTACGTTGGTAATTTGTACTATTTTATATATTTCGGTTGCATTAGTTTTAACAGGTATTGTGCCTGTTTCTGCAATCGATACGCAAGCTCCAATAGCGGCTGCGATGAGATTTATCGGAAAAGATTGGTTTGCAGGATTGATTTCAGTTGCTGCTGTTGCCGGTTTAACTTCAGTTTTATTGATTTATCAATTAGGTACAACAAGAATTTTATACGCTATGAGCAGAGATGGCTTTCTACCAAAACCTTTGCGAGCAGTTCATAAAAAATTCAGAACTCCACACGTTTTAACTTGGTTAGCAGGTTTTATTGTTATGGGTTGTGCGTTGTTTATGGATTTGAATATTTCTGCTGAGCTTTGTAATTTCGGAACATTTACTTCATTTATTATAATTTGTTTGGCAGTTTTGATTTTGAGAAAAACTGATCCGAATAGAGAAAGACCTTTTAAAGTTCCATTTGTACCGCTATTTCCTATTTTAGGTATCATCACATGTGGTGGATTGATGTTCTATTCAATGGGTTCTTTGATAACTTCTTTGAAATACTTTATCGTTTGGTTATTTATCGGAGTTATTATTTATATTACTCATAGTTATAAAACATTAAGAGCAGCAGAAGCTAAAAAAGAATATTTTAGACAAAAAGCTATTGAAATAAAACAACAACAAAACAATAATTAAGCTTTGTTTTTGGCTTTACATCTTATTTTTATATAAAGTTTAGTTAGAGGTTTTAGTATTCCAAAAAGTTTAACTTTTTGCATTTTTAGTAATTTACCATTTCCGCAGACAACAGTTATGGATGCGTTTCTTGAAGATTTTTCGATAACTGTTCCAGCTTCTTCTGTTACTTCTTTTTCAGGTTCTATAATTTCTAAGTTATAAGGATTTGGAATAAAAAAGTGAGTATTGTGTTCGTAATAAACATTTGTCCAAGGATGAAAAGCTCTTATGTGTGCAGAAATTTCTTCTGCTGTTTGTCTAAAATCAAGCATAACATCGTGTTCTGATATTTGCTTGTAATAACTTGCAACTTTTTCATCTTGTTTTACAGGAATAACTATTTCAGAATCCATTTTTTCAACAAGTTCTTTTATTCCACTTCTTGCAAGAACGGCAATTCTTTCTCTAAGTTCTTTTCCTGTGTCGTTTTCTAATATTTCAAGTTGTTTTTGGTGCAAGATTGCTCCTGTGTCATAGTTTTCATCCATTAGATGAAAAGTTACACCTGTTGTTTTTTCTTGATGCCAAATTGTTTGTAGATAAGGGTTTGGACCTCTATATTTTGGAAGTAACGCAGGATGAACATTTATTGTTGCAAGTTTTGGCAAGTCAATTATTGGCTTTTTGATTTTTTCTCCCCAGCTTCCAACTATTATTAAATCAGGATTTAATTTTAAAATTTCTTTTTTGAAATCTACTGAATTTGCTTTTCTTGCTTTGATTTCATATAATTTATGGCTTTTAATATAGGTGTATTCTTTTGAAGGGTTAAAAATATCTATAATTGTTCTTTTTAATGGGTTAAATTGTACTCTTTCGTTTCTTAAAACTCCCACTATTTTACAGTTTGCGTCCATACATCCTGCAATTAAATTTGTTAGTAAACTTCCAGAACCTAAAATTACGACCTTCATTAAATTTCCTTTAAAACTTATGTTGTTTTTTGATTATTTCATATTTTTTAATGTTTTTCAACAAATTTAACATCTTTTTGTATTTGAGTTTTTAATTCGTCAAGATTTTCAAATTGTTTTTCAGAACGAATTTTATCTAAAAATCTTATTTCAAGTTTTTCTCCGTAAATATTTTCATTGAAATCAAGAATGTGAACTTCAAGTATTTGAGGAAGATTTTTGTCTATTGTTGGTCTTGTTCCATTATTTGCAACGGCTTTGTATGTTTTTCCATTGTATTTTACAAGTGCAGAATAAACTCCTTTTTTAGGTGTAATAAGATTTTTAGGGTAAATTAGGTTTGCTGTTTTGAAACCAAGTTTTCTTCCAAGTTGTTGTCCATAAACAACAGTTTCTTCAAGCCCGTAGGTGTAACCTAACATTTCATTGACTTCTTTTATCTTTCCTTCAACAAGTTTTTTTCTGATTGTTGTTGAACTTATGATTTCGTTGTTTTGGATTACAGGTGGAATTTCAAAATACTGATAATTGTAGGTATTTTGTTTTTCGCTTAATAAATTCACATCTCCAGATTTTTTTGCACCAAAAGTGTGGTTAAAACCTGTTGAAATAGCAATTGGCTCAAAGTTTTTTATAAGAATATTTTTTAGATAATCTTCTGCTGAGAGATTTGCAAGTTCTTCGTCAAATTTTATAAAATATAAATAATCAATTCCAAGTTTTTCGATTAAGTCAATTTTTTCCTTGCGTTTTATTATGTATTCTGGATTTAAGTCATGAAAAAAACAATGTGGATGGTCTTGAAAAGTGATTACTGCTGATTTTGAATTGTGTTTTTTTGCAAAATCAACAGCAGACTTAATCACTGCTTGATGCCCCAGATGAATTCCATCAAAAAACCCTAAGGCAATGGACAAGCCTTTATTTTCATTTAATGAATTGAATATTTGCATAGCTTATTTCTTTGGTGTAGCAGTGCTTTTGATATGTAATTCTCTTAATTGTTTAACAGCAGCTTCTGTTGGAGCATCTGTCATTAAACATTTTGCACTTGAGTTTTTAGGGAATGCTATAACATCTCTGATAGAATCTGTTTTAGCAAGAAGTGCAACTAATCTGTCTAAACCAATAGCTAAACCAGCATGAGGAGGTGTTCCGTATTTGAATGCGTTTACCATAAAGCTGAATTTTCTTTCAACTTCTTCTGGTGTAAATCCTAATGCTTGGAATACTTTTTCTTGAAGTTCTGATGAGTGAATTCTTACAGAACCGCCACCAAGTTCAGTACCGTTATAAACTACGTCATAAGCGATAGAACGGCAATGAGCTGGATCAGATTGAAGTTTATCAATATCTTCAAGGTTTGGACAAGTGAATGGGTGGTGCATTGCCATATATCTGCCTTCTTCTTCAGAATATTCAAACATAGGGAAATCAACAACCCAAAGAAGTGCGTGTTTATTTTCGTCAATTAGGTTAAGAGTTTTACCGAAATGTAATCTTAATCTTCCCATAACGTCATAAACAAGTTTTGGTTTGTCTGCAACGAAGAAGATAATATCTCCATCTTCAGCTTTTGCTCTTTCTCTAATTTGTTGTGCTTGTTCTTCTGTAACGAATTTTAGTACAGGAGATTTTGCAGTTCCATCTTCGTTATAAATGATATTTGCAAGAGCTTTTGCACCGAATGATACTGCAAGTTTTGTAATATCATCTATTTCTTTTCTTGAATATTTTGCGCCATTTGGAATTCTGATACCACGAACGATACCGCCTGCTTCAAGAGTCTTTTTAACAATTTCAAATTCTGAATTTAGAATAATATCGCCAATGTCAAATAATTCTAGACCAAATCTTGTATCAGGTTTGTCAGAACCATATTTGTCCATAGCTTCTTGCCAAGTTAGTCTTGGGAAGTTTGGTTTGATTTCAACATCTGCTTGTTTGAATACATCTACAAGCAAACCTTCTACAAGTTGTAAAACATTTTCTTGTTCAACAAATGACATTTCAATATCGATTTGAGTAAATTCAGGTTGTCTGTCTGCTCTCAAATCTTCGTCTCTAAAACATTTTGCAATTTGATAATATTTTTCAATACCACCAACCATTAATAATTGTTTGAAAATTTGAGGTGATTGAGGAAGTGCATAGAATTTGCCTTCGTGAACTCTTGATGGTACTAAATAATCTCTTGCGCCTTCAGGAGTTGTATTGATTAATGTTGGAGTTTCAACTTCTAAGAAATCTTGATTGTTTAAGTATGTTCTTGTTGCTTGAACAATTTTGTGTCTTAAAATAAGGTTATTTAATGTTTTTTCTCTTCTTATGTCTAAGTATCTGTATTTTAAACGTATATCTTCTGAAACATTTTCATCGTCTAATACGAATGGTAATGTTTTTGCTTCAGATAAAATTTCTATATATTCAGGATACATTTCAACTTGTCCTGTTGCAATTGTTTCGTTATAAGTTTCTTCAGGACGACGTGTGATTTTTCCTTTTACTGTAACAACAAATTCTGATCTTAATTTTTCAAAAGTTGAGTGTACTTGTGAATTGATTTGAGGGTCAGATACTAATTGGAACAAACCAGAGCGATCTCTTAATTCAACGAAAATAATACCACCTAAATCTCTAACGCAAGAAACCCAGCCTGATAATGTAACTTCTTCGTTTAAGTTGCTAAGGTTTAAAACTCCACAGTTATTTGTTTTGAACTTTGTTTTAATCATTTACTTTCCACCTTCTTTATTTAATAAAATATTTTTGATTTTTACTTATTTTCTTAATTATTTTAGCAAAAACAAAATAAAAAACAAAATAAATTTGAAAAAAATTAAGAAGAAAATTGAAAAATTAAGAAATGTAAATTATACACTAATTCTCAAAATTTGATAAATTATTTATATTTTTATAAAAAAAATCACTATATTTTTTGAACTTTTATTATACAAAAGGTGGATTTTTTTGCAAAAAGGTTGAAATTTTTGCAAATTTGTTGTATAAGTATATTGTGTTTTTAATATAAGGTTAAAAATTATGAGTGTTAAGAGTGTAGAGAATTCAATTCCAAGTTCAAGAATTGTTGTTAAATCATCAGCCGGCAAGGCTTACGGCACAATTTCTGGGGTGGCTCTTTTTGGAGTTGGTTCTTGTCAGTATTTAGACAGCGCTCATTATTCTAAATTATTAGAAAGTTATAAATCTGCTTCAAAAGGTGTTCATCCTGCATATAGACTTTTGTCTGTAGCAGCTTTAACTTTTCTTCCAATGGTTGGTTTAGGTGCTATTGTTGATGGTATTTCAGATAGCAATAACAGAGCAAAATTTAATAAAATAGCATAATAAAATTAGTTTTAATTGAAAATTTATTTTTGTTAGGTATATGTTGGTATAAGAAAAAAGTACGAGGTTAATTATGACTATGTTCATCAAAGACGCAAGAGAATTTACAGAATTTGTTGATGGCAAACTTGTTCGCAAATCAAGACTTGTGATAAGCGAAAATGGTGTCGATACAGAAATTATAATTGATAACGGAAAAGTTAGAGTTACTGCTTCTGTATAGTTTCTGTTAGCAATAATTATTTGTAAGTTTTAAAACTTTTTAAGGTGTGCAAATGATGCATCCATAGCTTTTTTACCAAATTTTCCAAAATCTATGGTGTACATTGTGCTGCTTCCAATTTGTGTAACTTCTTCGATATGTCCGATACCAAGTTTTTCGTGGAACACTCTTTCTCCGACATCAAAGAATGAAGTTGCTGTTTGTTGTTGTTTTTCTTGTTCTTCTGCTTTTTTCTTTTCTTCTTCTTGTCGTTTTTTTTCGTCCATTAATCTTTTGAACTTATTATCTTTGAAAAATTCTTCGATTTTTTCTCGCTCTTTTTCGATATTTTTAGGTGATTTATTGATGAAAATTCTGCTATCTGTTCTTTGTGGTCTTGAGTAGCTTGAATTTGAATAAGAATTTCTGTTTGTGCTAAGTCCTTTTTTGCTTGGTGCAACAAAATTTGCACCAAAACCTGTTGTTGGTTTTACGTACCCATCGCTATTTGCAGAAGTCGATGGAGCTTTATTGTATTTGATTTTATCAATAGCACTTTTGAATGTTGTTGTAGTTGAGAATTTTTCTTCAGATTCGTTTCTATCAAGCAATTTGCTTGGAATTTCATCTAAAAATCTGCTTGGATTGTAATATTTGTATTCTCCCCACATTTGACGGCGTTTTGCACTTGTTAAGTAAAGCGTATTTTCAGCTCTTGTTACACCTACATACATCAAACGGCGTTCTTCTTCCATTTCGTAATTAGAGTTTAGAGAGCGTTGATGAGGGAAAATACCTTCTTCTAAACCTGCTAAAAATACAATAGGAAATTCCAAACCTTTTGCAGAGTGTAGAGTCATTAAAGTTACATTGTTTGAAACAGTTTCCAATCCATCAATATCTGAAACCAATGCTACTTGTGCAAGAAATTCTCCAAATGCGTTATCAATTTCTTCTGGTTCAAATTCTCCTGCAACGTTTACAAATTCTTGTAAGTTTTCAATTCTAGCATCGGATTCAGGAGTTCTGTCGTTTTGTAATTCTCTTAAATATCCGCTTTGTTCTATCACTGTTGTTATAAAATCTTTTAGATTGTAATCTTTTTGGACAGTTATTAATTTAGAAATGAAATCAGCAAATTTTCTTAATTTTTCTTTTGTTTTTTCGTTGAAACCTTCAACATCATCAAGTATTCCAATAGCTTCAAATAGGCTTATGTCGTAAGTATCTGCGACTTCTTGTAATTTTTTAATTGTTGCTTCACCGATTGAGCGTTTTGGAACATTTATTATTCTTTTTAAACTTTGTGAATCGTTGCTATTGTAGATAAGTTTTAGGTAAGCAACTATATCTTTGATTTCTGCTCTATCGTAGAATTTTAATCCGCCATACATTTTGTAAGGTATAGAATGGGCGATAAATGCTTCTTCTATTGCACGAGATTGAGCGTTTGTTCTATATAAAATTGCGTATTGGTTGTAGTTTCCATCACATTTTCTATTGATTGTTGATGCTATATAATTTGCTTCATCTGCTTCGTCTTGCGCTTCAAAGTAAGTTATTATATCTCCTGCGCCTTTTTGAGAATAAAGAGTTTTCTCAACACGTTCTTCATTGTTTTCAATGATTGCATTTGCTGCGTTTAAGATGTTTTCTGTTGAACGGTAGTTTTGTTCAAGTTTTATTAATTTTGTGTTTTTAAAATCTCTTTGAAAATTAAGAATAATTCTAAAATCAGCACCACGCCAAGAGTAAATTGATTGGTCGACATCACCTACAACACAAAGTGAACGTGCGATTTTTTCGTTTGTTTCTTGTTGTTCGATGTTTTCTTGTCCATTTGTGTATAGGCATTTTACTAAATCGTATTGTGCTTGGTTTGTGTCTTGAAACTCATCGACCATAATGTGTTGGAATTTGTTGTGATATTTTTCTCTTATTTCAGGTTTTTGTGTTAGAAGTTTTACGGCAAGTAAAAGCATATCGTCAAAGTCGATTGCGTTATTTTTGTTCAATTCGTTTTCGTATGCTTCAAAAACTTCTGCAATTCTTTGCATTTTAAAATCTCTTGCAAAAGTTGAAAAACTCCAAGCATCTAACATTCTGTTTTTTGCTTTTGAAATTTCTGCTTTTATTGCTTTTGGAATGTATTGTTTTTCATCAAGATTTAATTTTTTGATGACTTTTTTCAAAACTGCAACAGAATCATTTTCATCATATATTGTAAAATTTTTATCAAGTTTTTTTCCTGATGGAAATTCAAAATTTTCTACATCTTGTCTTAATATTCTTCCGCAGATACTGTGAAAAGTTCCAACCCACATGCGTTTAACAGTTTCTTCTCCAAGAATTTTAGATAGCCTTTCACGCATTTCTTTAGCGGCTTTATTTGTGAATGTTACAGCTAAAATTTCTCGTGCTTTTGCATCGTTATTAACAAGATTAGCAATTCTTGATGTTAAAACTTTTGTTTTTCCTGAGCCTGCTCCGGCTAGAATTAATAGTGAGCCTTTTAGTGTATTTACGGCTTCAAGTTGTTCTTTATTTAAGTTATCTAAAATATTTTCCATTCCCCTATTCCAAAATTTAATTTTTATGTTATCATTATCGTACTAAAAAAATACAAAAAATTCATGACGTTAAAAAAAGTTATAGAAATAATAAGGTAGGGCAGATGAAAGACGAAAGAATTGAAATTTTGAATTCAGATAGTGATGACAAAGAAACACAACAATCTTCAATAATGGTTCCATTAGACGATTTAGACAGTGTTTCTGAATCAGATGCAGATACAGTTGATGAACTTGCTATGGAATTAGCGACAATTCAGCAGTCTGCAAAAAGAATTGCTATCATCGGTAGTCGTAATCTTCCTATTACACATCAACAGTTGATTGAAACTTTGACAACTGCTTTGATTAAACAAGGTAATACAATTATCACTTCAGGTGGTTCTTCAGGAACTAATGCTGCTGCAATCAGAGGTGCAATGAAAGCTAATCCAGATAAATTAAAAGTTGTTTTACCTCAAACTATCGGACAACAGCCGTCTGATGTTCAAGATCAACTAATTGGTGTTCCAAATATAATTGAACATGCAGATAGAGCTATGATGACTTTAGCTGATGCTTCAAGAATTTGTAACAGAGAAATTATTGATGATTGTAATCAATTAATTTGCTTCTTATCTCATACAAGTAAAACTCTTCATAAGGCTTTTGAATATGCTGAAGAAGGTCACAAAGTTGTTACTTGTTTCTATTTAGATTAATCTATTAAAGAGGTATATGGAAGAGCTTGTAAAAAAACTTACGGGTAAAAACCGTCAAGATTTTGAATATGCTGCATCAGAAATTATAAATAATTCTGATGTGCAATCTTTTAGTGAATTAGTTGATAAAAGTGATTTTTTGTTTGATTTTGTCAAAGAAAATGTTAAAAACAGGCTTTCTAATGCAATAAACGAAAATAATTATAAAAACATTTTAAATTTTTTATCTGTGTATTCTTCGGATTATGAAGATGTTTTGATTTATAACCTTGTTGATTTTGAAGATGATGAGATAACTTCTTGTATGTTAGAAAAATTTAAAAATGGTACAGTTGATGAAAAAACTTATGCTGCAAAATATTTTTCTTACATAAAAAATGATGAAGTTTTGCCATTAATTCAAGAAAATGTTTTTTCAGAAGAAGAAGGTTTGATGTATAACTGCATAGATGCTTTGAAAATTTACGGTGCCGGAAATTGTTATCAAAAAGCACTTGATATGTTGAATTCAAATGATGTGTTTGAACAAATTTGTGCAGTTAAATTTTTGATTGCTTATCAAGACGTTTCTATTTTAGATGAACTTTTTAAAGTAATGAAAAAATCTTCTATGTCAGAAACTATTGCTTCTTATATCCCATATTTAAAAAGTTTTATGGATATGATGAGAGGAAGTTATAAAAATGATATGTTGCTCGCATTGAATTTGATTTTGAATTCTTTAGGCGAAGTTGTTCCTTTGAGAGGAATTTTCGATTATGAAATTTATGATATTTTATCTGAAATTTTAAATGAACAAAATTCAATTGCAGCATTAACAATGTTGAATGCAAAATTGAGAATAGAACAATTGACTGAAAACGATGAATATCTTTTTGATGAGACAAAAGATGTAAAGGATGAAGTTTTTGCAATTAAACATTTGTTAGGAAGTTTTCCTCAAAATTATTGGGATGAAAAGATAAAATATTTGAAACAAGAATTGAAAGCAGAAAGCGATTTTATTTTTATTGCTCTTCAAATTCAAAGCGAATTAGAATTGGATGATAATATTGAAGAATTGAAAGCTCTTACTCTTTCTTCTAATCCTACAATAGCTTTAAAATCTGTTGAAGTATTGAAACAATTAAATAGATTAAATGAACTTGATTCTGCAAAAATTTTAGAAAAAATTGATGACGAAAATATTAAAACTGTAATTAAGGCTTTGTTTAATTAGTTTGAATATTTTTTTGCAGTTAAAATCCCGTGTTCGTCTGTTCCGCCTGTTTTTATAAGGTTGTATTTTTCTGCAAGGTATTCAGCAGTTGAATTTTTGTGGAATTTTATTATTCCTCTGTGTCTGTTGTAAGGATAATAACATTCAATTCCGTCAAGTCCTAAATTTTTTAAATTTTTTACAAGTCTATCAAGACTTAATGCCCAACAACAAGCAGGGTGTGCAAGAACAGCAATTCCACCGGCTTTGTGTATCGCTTCAATAAGTTTTTTAGGATGTTTGTTGAATGAAAAAATTCTTACAATATCAGCCTCTGTTCCTTTTTTAGTTTTTGCACAAAATTTTTCAATTTCTTTAGAATTTGTATCGATACCGTAGCCAAGCAAGTGTAAAAAAACATATCCATACCAGCTATCAAATTCTATTGCAGGAATAATAATGCTTTCATCTTTGATATTTGTTTCTTTGTAAGCATTTAGTGTGTTGTGATCTGCTATTGCAAGATGTTTTATTCCTGATTTTTTTGCTTGCTCAACAAGTTCTTCTGGGGTAGATTTTCCATCTGAATATGTTGAATGGGTATGTAAATTTACTGTTTCCCAGTAATCTTTTTTGTTAAAACTGTTTATAAGTTCTTTAATATTTTCCATTTTATTTTTTAATTCCTATGAGTGTTTGTTTTTATATTTTTATATTATAATCAATATAAAAAAATGCAATCTGAAATATGGAGTAGAAATGGCAAAAGTAAAAGATAGTGTTTGGTTAATTTTTGGAAAAGCTGTAAAGTTATATTTTGCAAATATTATAAGCTTTTTGAAATATATGACTTTCCCTGTTTTGGGACAATTTTTCGGATTGTTAATTGTTTTTGGTGCATTGTTCTTGTATGCAGATAATTTACCTAAATTTTTAGTAAAAAATAGTGTTTTTGATAATTTTTCAATGATATTCATAATTTTACTTATTGTAATCCTTCCTGGCTTTTTGTTGTTTGCAAAAGCATTTTGGGATTATCTGGTTGCGTATGGTGCAGTAAACTCCATGTTAGACGGGCTTATGAAATCAGGTAAAGTTTATGATTTTCCTGCACATACAGAAGTTATTACAAGGAAATCAGGAAAATATATATTGTTGTGGTCTTTGATAGGTTTGTTATCTATTATTGCTTTTTTTCCATTATTTTGGGTTGTCGGATTTATAATGTTTATATATTTTATTTTGGTTTTCCAAGTTTTTGTATATGAACCAACAAAGTCAATTTTTGGTTGTTTTAAAAAGAGTGTAGAAATTATAAAAGGTAATTTTGCAAGAACTTTGGGATTATGCACTCTTGTTGCAATTTTAACATATTTCCTTATTCCAGAAGGAATATTATTTTTATTAGAAAAAACAAATGTTTTGAAATTTATATCAGCACCTTTTGCGGGTTGGATGGAACAATTACCGCTTAATGAAATTAATGCGTGGTTTGCGAGTATTCATGTTCCATTCCATTTAGTACCAAATGGTTTATCACAAAAAGTTATTTCTTTAGTGTTGAGTTGTATAATTTTTTCTTATTTATTGCCGTTAAGAGTGATTTGTTGGGCTTTGTGGTATAAAAATCTTTGTGTTCCAGAAGCTCAGATTGATAAAAATTTGCTTGATAGAGCAGAGGGTAAAAAGTAGTGTTTATTTGCAAAAATTGTAAGTCTATTGATAAATTTGAATTAATGTTTTCTCCAGATTATGAAGGAGAAAGAAATTTTGAGCAAAAATATAATTCAAAAAATGAAATTGAAATAACTGTTGATGGTTATGTTTTTGTCCCTGACTTATCTTTTATGAATGATCATGCTGTATGCAGATATTGTGGTCAAATTGGAACTTGGGATTATGAATAACGCAGAAGTTTTTGAAGAAAAATTATATAATTTGCTTTTAAATCATCTTAATGAAAAATACGACATAGGTGAATATTTATCTTTGATAGAACAAGAGCCTGAAAATTCTATGCTTGTTTATGTTTTATCTCATGCGTATTTTTCTTTAAACCAAAAAGATTTGGCTGAACAATATTTGAAAAAAGCGCAAGCGATGAATACAAATATTGATTTTGATGAAAATTATGAAAATTTAAGTCTTGTTATTTATTATATTTTTTCAACTATGACTTCTCAAGTAAATCCGTTTTGTGAAGAAGATTTTGAAGCAGAATTAAATATTGAAAATCCATCACTAAAAACATTTGTTGATGTTGCTCAAAAATACACGCAAAGAAATGATTTGAGTAATTGTATCAGGGTTTGTAATTTAGCGTACGAAAAATTTGGAATTAAACCGAATGTAAAGTTTGAAGAAACAAGTGCTTTGTTGTACTCAAGAAGATTAAGCTCTGGATGGGATGGCAACGAAGAACGTTTTGATTTAGTTAGACCTCAATTAAACCAATATGTTAATAAACCAAAATTTTCGTTGCAAAAAAATTACGGTAAATTGTATCTTTATCCCGTAACTCAAATCGGAGATACTATATTTTTTGTAAGATATATAAAAAAATTACAAGAAGAATATCCGAAATTAAAATTATTCACCGTTGCTGATTCTTCTTTAAAATCTTTGTTTGAAGTGAATGGTGTTCCTGTATATGACCATGATACTTTAAGAAAAAACGAAATGGATTTTCAACAATCTTTTGAAGGTTTGCCTTGGGTGTTTAAAAATTCAGAATTCCCATATAGAGAAGGTTATTTGAAAGCAGACAAAAATCTTTCTGACGAATATAAAACAAAATATTTTAATAACGATTTGAGAAAAATTGGTATTGTTTGGAATTCTTCTGACAAAGATAAGAGAAGTATGAATATTTTGAATTTTGAAAAAATGTTTAAGTCATACAAAAATACAAAATTTTATTCGTTGCAAAAGGTTTTGACAGAGGAAGAAAGAGAATATTTGAAAATCCATAATGTAGAAAATTTGGGTGAAAATTTCAAAGATTTTAACGATACAGCAGCCGCAATTTCAAATTTGGATGTTGTTCTTGGGTGTGATACTTCAGTTACAAATTTGTCAGGGGCGATGGGCGTAAAAACTATAATTGCACTTCCTCAAAATGCAGATTGGCGTTGGGGTGTGTATGAACAAACTTCAAAATGGTATGCATCTGTGGAATTGTTTAGGCAAAAAATAGATACTTGTTTTGAAGAAGTTTTTGAAAGAATATATAAGAGATTAGAAGAATAATATAAATTTTAAAAGGGGTTTATAATGAGAAAAGATGGAAGAAAAAATGACGAATTACGTCCTATAAGTTTTACTAAAGATTTTACAAAAAATGCAATGGGTTCAGTTTTGGTAGAGTTCGGTGATACGAAAGTTATTACAACTGCAAGTGTTGATTATTCAAAACCAAAATGGATGGATAAAGATGCTCAAAGTGGTTGGGTAACTGCGGAATATTCACTTCTTCCTTCTTCAACAGGTACAAGATGTAAAAGAGAACGCACTTCAGTTTCAGGTAGAACACAAGAAATTCAACGTTTGATAGGTAGAAGTTTGAGAGCTTGCGTGGATATGACAAAAATTCCTGATGTAACAATATTGATTGATGCAGATGTTATTCAAGCCGATGGTGGAACAAGAACTGCAAGCATTTGTGGTGGGTATTTGGCGATGAAAATTGCAATAGAAAAGCTTTTAAAAGAAGGTGTTATAAAAGAAAACCCAATAATTGAACCTATAGCTGCAATTTCTGCAGGAATTGTTGATGGAGAAGTAAAACTTGATTTGTGCTATGAAGAAGATTCTTCTGCTCAAGTTGATTCAAATGTTGTTTTAACAAAAAGTGGAAAAATTATTGAATTTCAAACAACAGCTGAAGGTGAACCTTATGAAAAACATCAATTAGATGAGATTTTTGCTGTTGCAAGCAAAGGAATTTCAGAAATTATTGAAAAATTAGAAGGCTAAATTTTTACTTGTTAATTTATATTATGAATTAAATGTAAACATTTTGAGTTTATCTAAAAAAGTGATACAATGTTATTAATGTATCATTCTATGTAAAAGATTTTATTGAGTTTATTTTGTAAACATCAATAAAACTGGTATTTTGCACGGTTTGTTACAGGTGCATGATTAAGGCATGCTTAAATAATAAATGAGGATTTAATATTACATAGATGATAAGAATATGCTCGCTTGATTTTTTGAATAAGGACTTTTTCGAAACAGATGTGAAAACAGCTGACGGAAAAGTATTGCTTGCAGCGGGCGAAAAAATTACCCCAGAAGTTATTTTAGAGCTTTATTTTAAAGAGATTTATGTGGATAAACCTTTGGAAGACGTTATTGTTCGTCCTATTGGTCCTAAACCTCAAGCTCAAACAATTTCAGAACCGTCTGAACAAGCTGTTAAAGCTGCTATTGAAGCTCTTGAACAACAAGAAGTAGCTGCGGCACAAGCACAACAGCAAGAACAACCTGTTCAAAAATTTGAGGATACAGGTGTGGATGACATCGTATTTGATACAAAAGATTTGGTATCAAAAGAGGTCGAAGCTTCTACCGAAGATATGCAAAATGTTTCTGAAGCCCTTTCAAAAGAAGACGCTATCAGGTCAGAAATTGCAGATGCGGTTTCACATCTTCAAAATGCAGAAAAACAGGAAGAAGAAAAGGTTGTTTTCCAAAATACTGCAAAACAAGAGTTGCCTGAACCTGAGCCAGAACAAGATAAATATGGCTCTATTCAACCACCTGAACCTGAGCCTGAACCAGAACCGGAACCAGTTGTTGCTGCTGCACCACCTGAACCAGAGCCAGAGCCTGAACCAGAGCTTCCAAAAGATACTGATCAACTTCCATTTGATGAAGACTTTATCGGTAAACTTGTTGCTATTACTGTTGAAGTCGGCAAATTGTTGAACTATGCTGGTGGAGAGTTAGAAGAATTAAAACAAGCAGCTTATAATTGTAATTTGGGCGTAATAAAATTTACTTATGGCGATTTGAAAACTCAAGATTTTGAAACTAGAAAATCTGCTGAAAGTTTCAATCTTGCTTCTCAAAAAGGAAGTATATCTCAAAATGCATTGAATGCAATTAAGTTGTATCCAGATAGATACAACAGTGCTGAGTTTTCTTTGAACAAAAGAATTCCATATACTCATGTGATAAATGTAATGTGTTATTATTTCCGTTTAAAATATTGTAATTTTGAACAAGAATTAATATTAGAAAAAATGTTACAAGCAGGTGGTAACAAGTTTAATCCGTTCGTATTGCATAAATTCGTAAATGTGGTAAAGGGTATAAATGACTAATATAAACAAAGAAATATATAGTGAGTTTTTTCAAATATTTTCAAAAACAATAAATTCCACTTTGGTTAATTCGTTGGATGAAGATACTTGTGATGATATTCAAGTTGTTTTTAATGATTTTGAAGAAGTAAGAAATCCAGACGAAGTAAAAGATGGAAATGTTGTTTATTCGATGGATTTTGTAATTGGTCAAAAACAAGCTCGTGTGGTTGTTTTAGTTCAAGAAGAATTGATTTCTAGTATTTCTGATATTCAAACAGGTGGTAGCGGAAAACGTGCTTATAAAGGAAGTTTGTCAGAAATTGAAACGAATTCTGTATCAAGAATTCTTACAGGAATATTTAATGATGTTGAAAATGCCTTCCAAAACAGTTTTGATAAAAATTTAGTTTTTGGTACGACTTTTTCAACTTTTTTGAAAGAAGCTCAAGATTATTCAGATTGTTTATATGGTTCTTCGTTGGATTTATTGGCTTCTGCCGATGTTCAATTGTCTAAAGATTTAAAATTTAAAGTAAAATTATTATTTAATGGTACATTTCTACAAACTTTAATGGAGGAGTTGGGCTATTCAGACTCAAGTACAACAAGAAGAAAAGAACGTTACAAAATCGATTTGGATTGTTTGTCTGATGTAAGTATTAATGTTACTGCGGAATTGGGACGTACACAAGTTCCTGTAAAATTTGCACTTGAACTTACGAGTGGTTCTATAGTAGAATTAGATACACAGAACAATGCAGATATAAAAGTTTTCGCAAACGGGCTTGAATTTGCATACGCTCAAGTGGTAGCAATAGAAGATAGTTATGCGTTAAAAATAACGAAAATTATTTCGCAAGAAGAAAGAATGAGGTGTTTATAGTGCTTTTTACATATATAGCTATATTACTTATTGTTTTTTCTCTTTTGTGGATTGGTATATGGTTTTGGTTTTTCAGAATTGACGATGTTAAATTAAAAAAACTATCTGAAATCGGAAAACAAGCTTTTGATGCTGGTCATTTCAAAAAAGCAAAGGCAATCTTTGCTAAAATAATGAAAAAAGATAAATCTTTAGAATTGAAATATAAAATGGGTGTTTCAATGTTAGAACTTAACGAATTGAAACAAGCCCGTTCTTGTTTTGAAGCTATTTTGGGTGTAAATCCAAATCACGTTATGTCTATTTTAAAACTTGGTGAAGTAGAAAAAAGAGATAGAAATTATGCAAAAGCACTAGAATATTTTACTCTTGCTTTGAAAAAAGATCCTAAAAACATAATGAATTATGTAAACGTTGCAGAAATTTATTATTTAAATCAAGAATATCAAAAAGCAATTGAAGTTTATGAAAAAGCATCTGAAATCAATCCTGATTATCCAGAAGTTATTTTAGGTTTGCTTTCTTGTAAAACTGAATTATGCAATTTGGATAGTGAATATGTTTGTGATTCTTTGATAGAAGAATATGAAAAAGTAGAAAATCTAGTTGAAAGATTGCCAAAATATCATTTTGAAGTTGCAAAAACGCACGCAAAATCAGGAAATGTTAAAAAAGCAATTGACCATTGTAAGAAAAGTGTTGAAAATAATCCTAATGATTTTGAGTCATATAGGTTGTTAGGTCTTTTGATGTTAATTAGGCAAGATTATGATGCTGCAAAAGAAGCATTGACAAAAGCAATCAATATTTGTCCTAATAGCAAAGAAACACATAATATTTTGTCGTATGTTATGTGTCAACAGATGGAAGGTTTACCATTCCAAGCATGTCGTTTAGAATATTACGATTTGATAAAAGATATGCTAAAAAAATAAAATATGGTATATTATATATAATAAAGGTAAAATTTAGTTTGATATTAAATATGGAGTGAACAAATTATGAGCAAAAAAGTATTAGTAATCGATGATTCGCCATTTGTCTGCAAAGCTGTAATGAAGGCTCTTCAAGGAACTGATTATGAAGTAGTTGGAAATGCTTTGAACGGTCAATTGGGTGTAGATAAATACATCGAAACAAGAGCAGATGTAATTACATTAGACGTAACTATGCCTGTTATGGATGGCTTGGAAACTGCAAAGAAAATTTTTGAAATTAATCCAAATGCAAAAGTTATTATGCTTTCAGCAATGGGTGATGAAACATTGTTGAACCAAGCAAAAGAAATTGGTGTTCGTTATTTCTTAACAAAACCGTTCCAACCAGCTTCATTACAAGCAAAATTAGCAGAAGTTTTTCAATAGGAGGTAAATTTTGGAAAACACAGAGACAGAAAATAAATTTGAAACATTATTTTCTCTTGCAAAACAATCTTTTGAAGAGATTATAATGGAAGTTACAGGTGAAGAAATTTCTTCAACTGATGCGTTTACAATTTCTGCAGAAGACAGATTATCATTGTCAATCATTATCGGTATTTCTGGTAATACAAATGGTAGAATTTTGTTGAATACATCAGTAGAATACGGTAAAAAAATAGCAGAAGCTATGAACTTTGGTGATCCTCTTGAAAATGAAGATGATTTACATGTTTATTTGGCAGAGTTTGCTAATATGTTCTGCGGTCGTGCTGCTACACATATCAACAATGCGTTTGGAAAACGTGAACTTTGGATTAGCCCTCCTGCAATTTTCTCTGCAAGAGATTTAGACATTGTTACACCAAACGTATCTTCATTGAAAGCTTTCTATGATTGTAATCTAGGTAAGTTCATTGTAGATATGGGCTTTAGTGAGAATACTTATGACGAGTTTTAATGAAATCGACATATTTACCGCTGTTTTTGATGACATGTTTTCGTATATCGATTTAGGTCACAAATTCATGTGCGAAGTTCCTTCAAGCACTCTTGACTCAACAGAAGAGGTTAATATGCTTGTGGGTATTTCTGGTGATATGGAAGGTAACATTATGTTCGGGTACACTTTTAAAACTGCAAAAGAAATTGCGGCAAAAATGATAGGTGTTCCACAAATTCAAGAAATTGATAAATATTCAAAAGCTGCTTTGGCCGATTTTTATTCGGAATTTTGCAAGCAATTTGTTCATAAAGTAAAGGTCGAAACAGCTTTTAATTTATCATCAGGTGATAAGAATTACGTATTGTTATCATCAAATCCAACATATATCGCAGGAGAAGATATGGTTGGTGTTATAAGCAAAGTTCCTTCAAAAAAATTATTTTTTAAGGTGAACGGCGAAAAATTTGGTATAGCGTATAATTTGGAATAGAAAAACATGGAAGATTTTAACATTAATGATATTCACATAGAACAAGATTTTTGGGATGATTTTATTTCAGAAGCTTTTGAGCATATTGAAGAAATTGAAACTAATGCTATGTCATTAGAACAAAATCCAGAAAACATGGATATTATTCATACAATGTTCAGAGCTTTTCACACTATTAAAGGTTTAGCAGGTTTCGTTGAACATGTTTTAATTCAAGAACTTGCACACAAGACAGAAACTATGATGGATTACTGTCGTAAAGGTGAATTGAAAGTTAGCACTGATATTGTTAATGCTATTTTGAAAACAGCTGACTTTATCAAGCATTTTTGTGAAGATATTGATGCTTATAAAGAAGATGGTATTGTAGAAAAAATCAAGGCTCACTTGGCAGTTTTGGAATCTTTGTCTAATTCAGCTGAAGAAAATCCGTTTACAGGTAGTATTGATACTAGTAATGCAGCACCTGAAACTCCAGCAGAGCCAGTAGCAGAAGCTCCAGCTGAGCCAGTAGCAGAAACACCAACTTCATCAGTTGATGAAATAGAAATTTTACCTGCAACTGAAGAACCTATTTTTGCAGGTGAAGTTCCAGCAGAACCAGTAGCAGAAACATCGACTCCTGTTGAAGATGCTTCTGCAAAAGAGGAAACTCCTGAAGAAGGTTTAGCCGCTTTTGCAAGTGAAATTAATGTTTTTGAAGATGCAGAAAAAGAAGAAGTATCTACTACAGAATCTGCACCTGAACCTGAAATGCCTGCAGAAACAGCAGCTCCAGTTCAAGAGCCAGTAGCAGAAACACCAGTACCTGCACCAACTCCAGCTCCAGTTGTTGAGCCTGTTGCAGAAACGCCTGCGCCTGCACCTATTCCAACACCAGTGGCAGAGCCAGTTGCTCCAGCAGAACCTGTGTTTGCTACTCCAACTCCAGCACCTGCACCTGCACCTGCTCCAGTTCAAGAACCTGAACCTGTTGTTGAGTCAGAACAAGTTTCAAAATCTCCAGATGAAATTCAGAGAGAAACTGCAAGATCATTGATGAGAAAAAATATTTTGAAAAAATTAACAGCAAATGTTGTTGGTCAATATGGAAAAGAAGTTCCAGAAGCTGCTCAAAAACATGCTTCAAGTGAAGAATATATGAAGGTTGCAAGTTATAGAATCGATCACCTTGTAGATATTATTGGTGAATTGATTATCAACCAAGCGTTAATTGAACAATATGTAAATTCAAATTACAGTGATGATAAGCAATTAGTTGCAAATATGTCAGGTTTCTTGAGAACAACAAGAGAACTTCAAAACTTATCAATGTCATTAAGAATGGTTGCATTGAAACCAACTTTCCAAAAGTTGTTAAGAATTGCACGTGATACAATTCAACAATTGAATAAGAATGTTGAATTTGTATTCTCAGGTGAAAATACTGAAATCGACCGTGCAGTTGCCGAAAAACTTTTAGAACCTTTGGTTCACATGATTAAAAATGCTATTTCTCACGGTGTTGAAGAAAATGAAGCTGATAGAATTGCAGCTGGCAAACCAGCAAAAGCAAAAGTTGAACTTAATGCTTACAGCAAACGTGGTAAAATTTTCATCGAAGTTAAAGATGATGGTCGTGGTATTAATACCCAAGTTGTATATCAAAAAGCACTTGAAAAAGGTATGATTGACCCTAACAGAACTTATACTGATGCTGAAATTAGAGAATTTATCATGTTACCAGGTTTCTCAACAGCAAAAGTTGTAGATAATATTTCAGGTCGTGGTGTTGGTATGGACGTTGTTAAAAACCAAATCCAAAAAACAGGCGGTAAAGTTGATATTCAAAGTGCCTTGGGTGTTGGTTCAACATTCATTTTGGAAGTTCCTGTAAACCATGCGATTATGAACGGTACAATTATTGAGATGAATAATCAACATTTTGTTGTTCCGACAGTAAACGTAAGCGAATTTTTACAACCAAAACCTGATCAATGGATATTTACAAAACAAGAAAGAACAATGATTAAAGTAAGGGATAATATTATCCCAATGGTTCCAATGGCTACATTCTTTGAAGATGTTAAAGAACCTGAAAATGTACCATTGGTAATGGTTTTAGAACTTGATCAAGAGCTTAGAGCAGTACCAATTGTAAACGTAATCAGCAGACAAGAAGTTGTTGTAAAACCAGTTGGCGATGAATTTAAGCATTTGAAATATGTGTCAGGAATGTCTATCTTGGGTACAGGGAAAGTATCTTTAATTCTTGACATTGATTATTTGTTTAAGAAGGAGATTATTGAATAATGGCTGGACAAAGTGAACAATTATTGACATTTTCTTTGGGAAACGAAGAATATGGTGTTTCAATATTAAAAGTTAAAGAATTAATAGGAATGATGGATATAACTCCAGTTCCACGTACTCCACAATTCATAAAAGGGGTTATGAATCTTCGTGGTCGTATTATTCCTGTTATTGACTTAAGAATAAAATTCGGTATGGACGTTCAAGAATATGATGAACGTACTTGTATTATGGTAATGGACATCTATGTGCAAGGTACACCAAGAACAATGGGTGTAATTGTAGATAGTGTTTCAGAAGTTGTATCTATCGAAGATAATGAAATTGAGCCACCACCAGAATATGGCTCAACATTAGATGCAGATACAATATTAGGTATTGGAAAATTAAAAGAGGGGGTTGTTATAATCTTAGACATTGATAAAATTCTTATGATTAATGACATTCAAGGTCTAATGGATTATACAAAGGAAGGAAGTCATGTTTAATAATATGAATATGAAAATCAGAATTATTGCAGGATTTTATCTTGCATCAATTGTTGCAATACTATTAGGTATTGTGGCTGGGGCAAAACTTACAGGTTTCGCACTTGTAGGTGCTATAGTTGTTGCTATCGTGTTAGCTCAAATTTTTGGTGTTATTATCACCGCAAGTGTTAAGGCAGTTTTGAAAAACAAATTGTCTGGTTTGAAAGAAGAATTAAAAAGTTTAGAAAAAATTGCTGGAGATTTAACTTCAAGCAGTATGAAATTGGCAAACGGTTCAAAAGAACAAGCTGCTTCAATTGAAAAAACATCTTCAACATTAGAAGAAGCATCTTCAATGTTGCATAAAACAACTGAAAATACTCAACAAGCTGATATTTTAGCTCAAAAAGCTAAAGAATCTGCTGATAAGGGTGCTGATGAAATGAAAGTTATGCTTGATGCGGTAAAAGAATTAAAGACATCAAGTGATGAAATTGCAAAAATTATCAAAGTAATTGATGAAATTGCATTCCAAACAAACATTCTTTCATTAAACGCCGCTGTTGAAGCTGCAAGAGCAGGTGATGCAGGTAAAGGTTTTGCAGTTGTTGCCGAAGAAGTTCGTAACTTGGCTCAACGAAGTGCCGAAGCTGCAAAAGATACAGCAGGTATCATTGAAGATAACATCAACTTGTCTGACAAATGTATGGGAATTACAAACAGAATTAATGATGTTTTACAAGAAATTAATACAGAATCTAATAAAGTTACTGAATTACTTGCAGAAATTTCATCAGCAAGTGCAGAACAAGAAATCGGTATTAATAATATTTCAAAAGCAATTTCTCAAATGGAAGTTGTTATGAAAAATTCAGCTGGTGCTGCAGATGAAGTTGCAAATTATGCAAAAGGTTTAGTAGAATCATCTAAAAAATTAGATAATACAGTAATTGAAGTTCAAGATATCGCTACAATTTCAAATTCAGATGTAGATGCTGTTAAATTCTCATTCCAAAATCCATCTGATGTTAAGTCAATTGCATCATCAAAAGGAAATTCACAATTCAGTAAATTTGTTTTGGAAGATAAAAAGGCTGCTCCAGCTCCAGTAAAACAAGTTTCATCTACTAAAGCTCCAGTTGAAAAATTGGAAGCTAAAAAAGAACCAATTGCTTTGAAGGCTAAAGAATCTGAACCTAAAAAATTAGAAGCAGCAGCTGAACAACCACAAAAATTGGAAGCTAAAGTTCAACCTATTACACCTGAAGAAAATGCTTCTAAGGTAAAACCTGAAGATATCATTCCATTAGACGATTTTTAATACACAGTAAAAGGACAGTATAAATGACTATTTCAAATGTAACAATTGATCCAAAGTATTTAGATTATATTTGTGATTATATGTACAAAAATTTAGGGATTTTTGTAGAAACAAGTAAGAAAAACATATTATCTCAAAAGTTATCTAAATTAATGGTTGAAGCAGAAATTTCCGATTCAGGTGAATATTATCACTATATAGTTTCTCCTGCGATTTCTGATAGACAAAAAAAGATAAAAGATGATTTTTTGGATACTGTTACAGTTCATAAAACCAACTTTTTCAGAGAAAATAATCACTTTGAATACATCAAAAAGCATATAAATGAAATAATTGAAGCTAGTCCAATGGCAAAAATTACAGGTGAAGTTCGTATTTGGTCATCTGCTTGTTCTACTGGTGAAGAACCATATACGCTTGCAATGGTAATGAAAGAAATTTTGCCGCCACACATGCGTGCAAAAATTTTGGCTACTGATATTAGTCCTGATAGTATTAGAAAAGCATTAGAAGCAACATATAAATTCGGTCCAGAAGATTATATTTCAAGCGAATATGTCAATAAATACTTCACAAAAACAGGTGAAGTTTGGACAGTGAATGATGATTTGAAAAGTTCAGTTACTTTCAGATTATTCAATTTGATGGATTCTTTCCCATTTAAAAATCCGTTTGATATTATCTTCTGTCGAAATGTTATGATTTATTTTGATAAAGATGTACAAGAAAGATTGGTAAACAAATTCTATGATGCTTTATCTCCAAAAGGATATTTGTTTATCGGCCATTCAGAAAGTTTGATTCAGTTAAAACATAAATTTAATTATTCAGAGCCAACTGTATATCAAAAGTAGTGTAAAAAGGAGTTAATACCATGGCTATAAGAGTATTAATAATTGATGATTCAGCAATGATAAGAAAAGTTTTTGAACAAGAACTTTCAGCCGATCCTGAAATTGAGGTTGTAGGTACAGCTCCTGACCCATTTGTAGGGCGTGATAAAATTGTTTATCTGAAACCTGATGTTATTACATTAGATATTGAAATGCCAAGAATGGATGGTTTAACTTTCTTAGGTAAGTTGATGAAACATTATCCAATTCCTGTTGTTATTGTAAGTTCTCTTGCAAAACGAGGAGGGGACGTTGCATTAAAAGCTATGGAACTTGGTGCTGTTGAAGTTTTATCAAAACCGGGTACTGCTTATTCTGTTGGTGATATGTCAGAACAATTGATTGAAAAAGTAAAAGCTGCAGCAAAAGTAAAAGTTCAAAAACGTGACCCTGATAATTTGCCAACTTCATCAGGTATTAAAACTGCTGCTATTTCAGTTGCAACTACAAATAAAATTGTTGCAATTGGTGCTTCTACTGGTGGTACAGAAGCATTAAGAGATGTAATTCAACGTTTGCCATCTATGTGTCCACCTGTTGTTGTTGTTCAACACATGCCACAAAACTTCACAAAGGCTTTTGCTGAACGTTTAAATTCACTTTGCGAAGTAGAAGTTAAAGAGGCAGAAGAAGGCGATTCTTTGACAATGGGTAAAGTTTTGATTGCCCCAGGTAATAAACACATGGAAATTAGAAGAAGTGGTATCAATTATTACGTTACACTTTTAGACGGCCCTATGGTATTCCATCAAAGACCTGCTGTTGAAATATTGTTTAATTCAGTTGCAAAATTTGCTGGTCAAAATGCTGTTGGTGCTATCTTAACTGGTATGGGTAAAGATGGTGCTCAAGGTTTGTTGAATATGAGAAACGCTGGTGCAAGAACAATTGCTCAAGATGAGGCAACTTCAATTGTATTTGGTATGCCAAAAGAAGCTATTCAACTTGGTGCGGCTGAAGTTGTAAAACCGTTACAACAAATTACTCAAACAATATTAGATTTTTGTAATTAGTTTTAAACTGATAATATATGGTATAAAAATGATGTTGCAAATGCAACATCATTTTTATTGTGCTTTCTTATTTTTAATCATGTTATTAATATAATAAATTTGCTCTACTAATTTATCTGCAAGATTATATTTTTCTACTGCGGTGTTTCTTGCGTTTGTTCTGATTTCTTTCATTTTATCTTTGTTATCAAGTGCAAATTCAATTTTTTCAACCATCATATCTATGTCATAAAAATCATATAAAAGTCCATTATAGTTATCTTTAATAACTTCTAAAACAGGTTCTGTTGATGAACAAATAAGTGGTGTTCCGCAAGATAATGATTCAATTAAAGACCAAGAAAGTACGAAAGGATATGATGCATAGATATGTGCAGAAGTTGTTTGTAATAGTTTTATGTAATCTTCATAATCTTGTGCTCCAACAAAATGTATTCTTGACATATCAAGGTCTAATTCTCTGAGCATTTTTTGTTTCCAAGTATCATTTTTAAGAGGCTTTCCATAGCAAACTTTGTCAAGTCCACCGACAAAAATGGTGACGTTAGGTCTTTTTTTAAGTAAAATTTCTGCTGCTTTCATAAATTGAGGGAAACCTCTCATAGGCTCCATTCCACGAGTGGCATAAGTAACAATTTCATCATTAGATGTATAAGTTTTTCCTTCAAATTCAAATGTAGCATCAGGGTTAGGTTTGCAAATATTAGTATTTACTCCATCGTGAATGACGGTGATTTTTTGTTGTAAACTTTTTGGGAATTGTGCTTTTTGCCATTCAAGTGGAGAGATACCGCCATCTGCTTGTTCTAATTCGCAAAAATCGTGAGCGCTTGAAATTTTTAATTGTTCTTTGTAATCGTCATTAATGTTTTCTCCAGAAAATTTTATTGCTGGAAAATCGTTTGTATCTACCCATTCACAATATTTTATAAAAGGTACATCAGGGAATATGTCTTTAACAAACATACAGCAAGAGTGTCCAAATATTACGTCAGGAATGATGTCTTTACTTTTTATAAGTTCTAACATTTTTGCGACTGCTTTTGAATGAGCAAGTTTTTGTTCAAAATTATATATAAGTGAATTTGTGTTTTTCGGTATTTCTTCTGGTTTATAAACAATTTTATTTATTCCTGCTTCAGTTGGAATTTCTGAATCTGCGGTTAAAAACAATACTAAATTCATTTGATCTTGGGCAAGGATACTTGCAAGATATTTAAATTGTCCAGGGAAGCCTCTATGTATAAATAAAATAATCATTTATTTTTGCTCCTTCCAAGCTTTTATGATTGAACAAATATAGTTGTATTGTTCATTAACCATTTTTTTAGCTTCATATTTTTCTACGGCTTTGTTTCTTGCATTTGTTCTTAAAGTATTTAATTTTATTTGATTATTTAATGCATAATCAAGTTTTTCGGCAAGCTCATCAGAGTTATAAAAATCTACTAATAATCCATTTTCATTATCTTTGATGACTTCTTCAACAGGTGGGGTTTTAGAAGATATAATTAAACATCCGCAAGATAATGCTTCAATCAATGACCAAGAAAGTACAAAAGGGAATGTTAAATAAACATGTGCTGAAGAAATTTGTAATAAAGAAATGTATTTTTCAAAAGATAATTCTCCAACAAAATGTATTTTTGACATATCAAGTTTTAGTTTGTTTAACATATCGTCTTTGTATGATAAACCTTTTGATTTATCTCCATAAAAAACTTTATTAAGTCCAGCAATGAAAAAATGAGTGTTAGGTCTGATTTTTTGTAATTTTTCAACTGCTTCCATAAATTGAGGAAAGCCTCTCATAGGTTCCATTCCACGAGTGGTGTAAGTGATGATTTCATCATTTGATGAATAAATTTTTCCATCAAATTCAAATGTAGCATCAGGATTTGGTTTGCATAAATCAGTATTTACACCATCGTGAATAACTCTTATTTTGTGTTGAAATTCTATTGGGAATTGTGCTTTTTGCCATTCGGTTGGTGATATTCCTGCATCACAAGAACAAAGGTCTAATATTGATGCAGTATTATCACAGCGAACTCTCATTCTTTTATCTTCATCAGGAGTTGAACCGTCGATGTTTGCTGGGTTTCTGTACCATTCAAAATAACAAAGCATCGGTGTATTTGGAAAAATCTCTTTTAAAAATAGTGAATTTCCCCAACTATGTGCAATTATTATGTCAGGAATAAAACCTTCTTCTTTTAGTTTGGTTGCTACTTTTGCAGTTTCTTTTCCGTGAAAAATCGCTTCATCATATTCTTTTAAAATTTTTGAACTATGTCCTAAATCGTTACGTGATACTTTATAGTTATATTTTTTTACTCCTGTAATTTCACTATCTTTTTCGTTGGCAGTTATAAATCTTACATCTGTATCAGGAAGAGCACCAAGTGCTGTGAGAATGTATTTGAATTGCCCAGGAAAACCTCTATGGGAAAATAGTATTTTCAATTGTTTTCTCCTATTACGTAAATTTCTTTTATATAATTATAAAATGTTTCTATGTTAGTTTGATTTTTTTCTGCGAAATTTGATACCCTTTTTTCTTCTTTGATTGTATTAATTAGGTCATTGCAAAGTTTTTCGTAATTGTCGTATTCAAAAAGATGTCCAAATTCTTCTGTTGATAAAATTTCTTTTGTAGGTGTTGTTTCAAATGCAAAAATTTGACAGTTGTTTGCAAGTCCATCGTATATTTCAGGTAAAATAGGATAATTATTTTCAGGATAAATTATTCCCTTTGAAATTTTTAAAAGATTAATTTTGTCTTGTTGAGATATATCAGGAATAATATGTATTTTTTCCATATCTACTCCAATATCTCCTTGAATATTTAATCCTACGATTACAAAATTAATATCGTTTGTGTGTGTTTGTGTTGTTTTAATTGTTTGCAGACAATTTTCAAAACCTTCTTGCGCATTATATGGATTTGCAAAATATGTTATAACATTATCTTTTATGGATAGTGTTTTGTTGTCTATTAAAATTTCTTCAGAAGTTGATTGTTGATTTTTGTTTGTCCAATATTTGAAAACTTTAATTTTGTCGTGAAATTCTTTTGGGTATGTTTGTTTTTGCCAATTTGTATGTGTGAAAGCAAAATCTGTGTATATTAAATTGAAAATATTTCCAAAATTTGTACATCTTATGTTTGCTTTTTCATCAATGTCTATGTTTTCTTCTGCGTTATGAAAATAGTCTAGATAAGATATTATCGGTGTGTTTTTATATAATTTTTTTAAGAAAAAACCGCAACCGCTACTTGCACTATCTATTATTATATCTGGTTTTAAACCTTGTCTTTTTAGAATTTGTGCTTGTTCTAAAATCTCTAAGGCATTATTAAGTTGATAAGAATATGTTGCTAAATATGGATGACATTCGTCAGGAATATTATATTTTTTAGGTGCAATAAACTTTTTGACACTACCTAAGTGTGTATTGTCATTTTGATTTGTTAAAAAATATATTTTGTCATTTTTTTGACTTGCAAACTCAATTAAGTTTGCAAATATGTCTGGAAAAATATTGCTTGTAAATAAAATATTCATACATAAAATTGTATAATATTTAGTTTGTTTTGTACAAATTGTAAATAGTGTATATTTAATAAAAATATAATTTTTGCTATTTTGTTTTTGTTTTAGTATAATCAGATTATAAAAAGATTTTATTCGAGGAGAAATTATAAAATTATGTCTATAATGCTGGAAAATAAACAAGCTCTTATCGCTGGTGATGGTTTATTACCTGTAAAAATGGCTCAATATGCAAAAGAAAATGGTTTTGAGGTCGTTGCAATATCTTTGTCATCTGATAATTGCAAAAAATTAAAAAAATGTTGTTCAAAAGTATATTCTTGTTCTCCTGGAGAAGTAAAAAAAATAAAAAAAATCTTGCAAGATGAAGGTATAAAACAACTTACTTTCCTTGGAAAAGTACATAAAGGTTTGATTTTAAAACGTCCAAAATTTGATTCAATGGCATTAGAACTTATCAAAAATGCAAAAAGATTGAATGATGATGAAGTTATGCTTATTTTGGTACGTGAACTTGAAAAAATTGGTGTTACAGTTTTAGATCAAACTATCTTTATTAAGAACTTAATGATTCCAGCAGGGGTTTTAGGTAGTAAAAAACCTTCAAAAGCACAATTGGAAGATGTAAATTATGGTTTTTCTTTGGCAAAAGAAATGGGAAAACTTGATGTTGGTCAATCAGTTGTTATTAAAGATAAAATGATTATGGCAGTTGAAGCTATTGAAGGTACTGATAAATGTATCACTCGTGGTTCAAAATTGGCTAAAAAAGGTGCTGTAATTGTAAAAGTCGCTAAACCATCTCAAGATAAAAGATTTGATATTCCTGCTATTGGACTTAATACTTTGAAAATGATGAAGAAAAATAACGCAAGTTTAATTTCAGTTGAAGCAGGTGAAACAATAATTGTCGATCAAGAAAAAGTTATCAAATTTGCTGATGATAATGATATCGTTATAATGGCTGTTCAAGAAAATCAGCAATAAGTAATAATAAACTAACTTTTTTATATGTTTGTATCGAAGATATATTTTATTATTGTTCCGTTTTCTTTATCGTTTGGTGTGAAATCGGCAACGAAGTATGCTTTGTTTTTTGTGTTAACCAAATATTTAGGTTGTTCAGGAGAAAGAGGAAGTTTTCTGTCTAAAATTTCTTCCAATTTTTGCATAAATCTATTTGCTTTTTGGTTTTCAACTTTTATATTGTAATCAATTCTTTTTTCTTTCATTGCTTTTAATAATTGAACAAAATGAGGTGTATCTTTTATTTCAACATTCATTTGTGGAGCAATTTGATTTAAAATTCTATGTAATTCGTTATCTTCAAATCTAGTTGTGAAAATTGGGGTATTGAACATTTCTAATACATCACCATTTTCGTTTTCAAAGTATTTAACATTAGGGTTCTTAGTAATATTTTTTGTTAATGTGTTTTGTTCTTTTCCTGTTAATACGTTTAAAATCGTATGTACGCCTGTTTTTACAAAATCTCCGCCTTCAGTTCTTAAAACCTCGTTGTTTTTTGCAATAACTCTTGGTTGTCTTGCAATAATTAATTGTCCATTAAAATTCGGGGTAGTGTTTGTTTTTTGTATATTCATAATTCCTATCTTCTAATATTGTAGTTTCTACACTTATTATAAGTTGCTGAAAAATTAAAATTGCTAATATTAGAATAAAATCTTAATAATACTTAATGAATTTTATTATTTGGAATTCTTGGTATAATTAAATTATGGGTAAAAAGTTATTTATAATTACAGGAGAGTTTTCTGGAGATATTCATGCCTCAAAAGTTGTAGAGGAAATGAGAAAGCAAAATCCTGATATAGAAATTGAAGGTATAGGCGGAGAAAATTTAAGAAATTGCGGTGTTAAGTTGTTTTCTGACCAAAAAAAGATGTCTGCAATGGGGATTTCTCCAAAAATCCTTATAAATCATCTTTCATTAGGTACTCGTGTTGTAAATTATATTACTAAAGAATATAAGCCTGATATGGTTTTGTTAATAGATTATGGTGCTTTTAATTTAAATGTTGCAAAGGTATTAAAGAAAAGAAATAAAGATATCAAAATTTATTATTATATTCCACCGCAAGTTTGGGCAAGTAGAAAATGGCGAATAAATGTTATAAAAAAATATATAGATAAAGTTTTGTGCATATTCCCGTTTGAAGTAGATATGTATGAAGATGCAGGAATAAAGTATAAATATTGTGGACATCCACTTGTTGCTCAATTACCTGCTCCTGTTGATAAAAAAGAATTTTTTGAAAAACACGGATTAGATATTAATAAAAAATTAGTATCTGTGTTCCCTGGCTCAAGAATGTTTGAATTAAAAACTTTGATGAAAATATTTATGCGTGCTGCAAAAACAATAAAGAAAATGCACCCAGATGTTCAAATTTTGGTTTCTCAAGCACCAAATTTGTCAGATGAGGTTTTTAATAAATATTTAAAAGAATGTGATTTTAAAATTGTAAAAGGTGAAAATCATGCGATGTTAAGTGCTTCTGATGCTTTGATTTTAGCGTCAGGTACTGTTGCCTTAGAAGCGAGTTTATATAAAACTCCAATGATTATTTCTTATCGAGGACCATGGATTTTATATCTAATTTATTTATTGGTGCGTTGTATAAATATGGTATCTTTGCCAAATATTATATTAGACAAAATTGTTGTTCCTGAATTGATACAAAGGAAATCAAAATCAGATTTTATAGCTTATAACATTGAAAAATTTTTATACGATGAAGATTATAAAAATCAATATTTGAAAAATATAGAAAAAGTGAAAAATCTTTTGTCAGATAAATATTCTGCAAAAGAAGCAGCAAATGAAGTTTTAAAAGGTTTAGAATAATTTTTCTCAAAAAAAAGCACCGACTTTAAAAAGTAAGTGCTACTAGAAGTTACGAAAATAAGGGAATAAGGTAGGGTATTAAAATTTATTTGAAAGACCTTATTAAGAGAAGATTTTGAAGGTTCTTTCGATGTTTTTG
>JAZLGV010000134.1:0-3182 GCA_045616505.1 Candidatus Gastranaerophilaceae bacterium
AAAACTCGCGATGTAATTTTATCTGCGATGGTGGGAGAAGGAAAAATTACTCAGATAGAGTACGAAAGTGCCCAAAATACACAAACCTTCGATTTTGGCTTGCAACAAAGCTCAAAAGGGCTTGAACTTGAACACACAGAAGATATCTCACCGGAAACAAATGACCTTGAAAATACACTTATGGAAATTTTCTTCGACGATTTACCGCAAGAATTACTAAACCCTATTATCACAATCGCACCAGGCGAAAATCTTAGCAAAATCGCTAAATCTTTTAACACTACCGTCCAAGATATTTTGGACACTAACCCCTCAATCAAAGATTCTGACAAAATTAAAGTCGGTCAACAAATAACATTGCCAATAACAATAATGTCTGACGATGTAAGAATCACTAACAGATTATCTGAAGAAGAAGCTATTCAGCTCGCTAATATGCAAGCTATGAATAAAACTTATCAAACAATAGCAGCATCCCAAATAGCTACTATGAAAACTCCTCAAAAACACTTCTCTTCTTTTACGGATGCCGCTAAGTTTATTCTCGAACAACAAGGGATTACAAAACCATCACAAGAACAACTTAACGAATGCGCAAGAGAATTACAACTCCTAAATAAATCTTTGAAAAATATCCAATTTAACGAAATTAAATACGTTAAAAATAAAATTAACCCAAATTATACCAAAGTCTTAAATAACGCCGGATTTAAACAAACTCCTGAAAACTTTCTATTCCTTATGAAATTTAACTCTTTGTCAAATTCATATCAACAACAAGTTATCGGATGTATTAACTACTGCAAACAAGTCGGTATAAAAAATAATGACATTAAATCACAAATTCTTAAAGATTTGAATATAAACCTTTTTGATTCAGGTCTCTCTATTAAAGTTCATTCAAATACAGAAATTGTACCGGTACAAGATAAAGAAACAAGAATTTCGTTGGAAGATTTACTAACTAAACATCTTAAACTGGATATTTCAAAAGGTACCGGTAAAAAACTTTATGACAATCTCTCTAAAGTCAGTCAGGATAGATTAGACGTTATAAATTTAACAGATTTTAATGACGTAAAAAATGAAAAAGATATTATCAATATCTTAGCTAATAAAGGAATTATTAACCTTAAACCAAAAATTGAACAAGATAGAGATAACGCTAAACTACAACCTGTTCAAATTAGAAAAAATTCTGTTGCGGTATTATCTAAACTATATAACAATGCAGCTGACCAATTGAACACTTACTACAATAGTATAGGTGTGCTTGACGGCAGATTAGTTCCACAAGTTTTTGACAACTTATTAGGCTTAATCGGTGGAAAATCTTACACTTCTATACCTGAATTGATTAAAGAATATCGTGAAAAAGCATCCGAAGTATCTAAAATTGATTGTTCTAACCCAAAAACTTTTAATGAACAGTATAAAAAAATATTCGGCAATGACTTTGACGAAGAATCCGCAATGGATTTCTTTAAACTATACTGTGACAATAATTACAACCTTGATTCCGAAAAATTTATTCAAGCTTGTAAGCTAAACTTCGGATTTATTGAAGATGAAATTGCAAAAGAGCATATAGATTCTAAACAACCTGTATCTAACATAATTGACATTGCGGTTATGTTGTTGGGATTGGGTGAATTACAAGGTTTAAAATTAACACAAGGCATTGCTAAAGGCACATATAAAGGTGCACAAAAGTTGGCTAAATTTGTTGCTCCGGCAAAAACAGGACAAAAATTTGCACAAACCGCCGTTGCAATGACTACGGGTGCCGAAACTATGGGTTTGTGGGAAGGCATAAAAGGTACTGTAAACAATATAACCAGCGGGAATACAACAGCAGAAGATTTTAAAAACACTTTAAGAGCAGCAGGGAGCTCTGCAGCATTCGGAACTTTTGCAGGTTTCTTCGGACAAGTTGCGGTTAATCCGCTTGTTAAAGTCATTACTAAAGAAGAACAACAAATATCTAATATATTAACAAAATCACTTGACGGTGCTAAAGAGAAAACAGGTGCAGAGTTTATGGAAACATATATCAATGCATCGGAAGCAGTTACTAAAAGACAGATTAACTTTACCGCAGAGAATATGAATAAATTCTTAGAGGATAACGGTTCAAAACTGCTTGGCAAGGGTGTTGAATTTGCAGCAAACACTGTCGGATTTACGGCTTATGAGGCTTCCGTACAAATACTTTCTGATTTAGAGAGAGTAACAGGCGGGAAAATTACAGTATTGGATGAAACAGGTAAAGAAGTTGAACTTGATTTTGGAGAATATATTCTTAAAACTTACGGTGAACAAATTAAGAGTTTAGCGAAATTTGAGGGTGTAAAAAGTGTTCTGGCAATGATGAAATTGGGCAAGGGCGCAGCGGCATTACAAACATTAAATACAAAAGATATGCTTAAAGATTGTGCTTCCTTAAATTCGGTAAAAATCAGCGAAGAAAAAGTTAACGGCAAAAGTGTTTATACTGTGGAAATGACAAACGGCAGAAAAGTAAAATGTAATTCAGCGGATGAAGTTTTGAATCAATGCAGAACACTTTTGTTTATTGATAGCTTGCTTGCTGCTGCTAAAAATCAATCACAACAAAAAACCAAAGAAGTTAAAACAAAAAATGTTAAATCGGAAGAAGTTAAACCTGAAGATGTTCAAACCGCACCGAAAATCGAAGTTAAAGAGTTAACTGATGCGGAATTTGAACAAAAGAAAGCAAAATTGTTACCAAAAATGCAACAATTCGATGCTTTAAAAGATTTCGAATCGGAGAAATTAAATAAATACAACTGTCAAGTTTTGGAAGAAATTTTAAACCATCCTGAATTATGGAAAAATCAAAACTTTGCTGATAATGTGGGAGATATTATATTATCCTCCGACACCCATGAAAAAGCAGACGCAAGAATATCTGTAATGAATAAAATTGCAGATATTCAAAAAAATAATCCTGAATTATTTAATAACGAAAACTTTGCTGATAATGTGGGAGATATTATATTTTACTCCTACAACCCTGAAGGAGCAAAAATGGCACTGAAAATATTAGACAATTACTCTGAATTATTTAATAATAAAAACTTTGCTAATAATGTCGGGAATATTATATATAACCCCGACACCCCTGAAAGAGCAAGTGTATCTATGGAAATGTTGAAACA
>JAZLGV010000135.1:0-3665 GCA_045616505.1 Candidatus Gastranaerophilaceae bacterium
AAAATTCTGGGACGGAAGGATTCGAACCTCCGAATGTCTGGACCAAAACCAGATGCCTTGCCACTTGGCGACGTCCCATTGGTTTTAGGTACAAATAAATTGTACTTTAAAAATCGACAATGTCAAGTTTTTACAAAGAGTTTACTAACTAACTCGTCTCAACAATGAAGGATCAGCTTCTCCTGTTGTATATATCAAAAAATCGTGATTTGGCGCTACATAGCTCTTTATATACTCAGAATTTGTAATCTTCTCAGCACAAGCATAAGAACCAATATTTTCCTTCAAAAAACTTACAAATAATTTTTCGTCTGCCGTCATGGCATAATCATTTAAATTTTTTATAATATCCATACTCCCATTTTACCCTATTTTACATGGTTTTGGGGCTTTTTTAAAAAATCCGTTCACAAATCTTAATCATGTTTTTCAAGCAATATCACAAAAAATTAATGCGATAAATCTTGTTTTAATTGTTCCAAACTTACTTTATCAATAACAAAAATAATCAAATCATCATCTATGATAATACAATTTTCATCTGGCCAAGATTCTAATTCTTTAAGATGTTTTTTTATTTTTTGTATAACTATTTTATTTTCATGTAATTTTGCTAATGATTTTTTAGCCTCTGATTCAAATCTATAAGGATTATAAATAAACAGTTCATTAACATTTAATTCATCATTATAGAATGTAAGAGCATCCGCTGGTGCATAATTAGGAATTATTGAAGCATCTGCAAATTCCCACGCAAAAGAGCCATTAAACTTTCCTACATAATTTTTTCTAATTGGTTGAAATTCGCCAACAACAAGCAATTTATATGCTTTATTTGGTTCAAAATTTTTATTTTGTTCAATTCTTTCTGTAACTCTATTTATTCTAAAAACTTCTGCAATAGTTCCAAATTTAAAAGATTTTTGAGAAACAAAATTTACGGTAATATAATTAAAAAACAAGACCAAACAAATCAAATAAACAATATTTTTCACTTTTATATTCGCATATTTAAACACTAAAACAAGCAAAAAGATATGAACTATCCAAGTTCCAAAAAAGACAATACGAGGTGCACCAAAAACATTATATTCACTTGCAATTTGAACAATCTGCGAAGTAAACAACATTAAAAATAAAACAAAACTTGATACAAACAATTTTTTTAAAACATCTGTTTTTTCTGTCAAAACTTTTTTAACACATACACAAAGAGCAAGAACAACAATAATTGCAAACAATTTTGTTATTATACTTGGCATTAAAATTTTCTCATAATTATACAATTCTATAAAAATAGCCATAAATGCTGATTTCAATTGAGTGAAAATGCTTATATTATTTGCAAATTGTTGATTATACAAAGCTGAATCAATAATATTTCTAGTTTGACAAATTTTATAAATGACAAAATACAAAAATAAAGAAATACAAACATTAACAATAGAATTTCTAAAAATAAAAACTAATTCTTTAAATTTACCTTCGATTGATTTTATAAACAATTTTCCAAACAATATAACCATCACTGCGTTTAAACAAGGTTGATAAATTGATAAACAAAGTAAAAATAAAAATATTGAAACGAAATTGCAAACAAAATAACGCAAACGTTCTGTTATTTTATATTTTATTGCAAAATTCAAACCAACAACAATAAACAAAATTAACCACAAACTTTCTATTATTGAATGTTGGAAGTGTAACCAAGCGTTTGTGAACGGACTACAAACAAACATCAAACCAGCAATAACAAAGTATTTAACTTTATTATCAAGTTCCCAATATTTCAACAAACTTATTGCACCTAATGTAAAGCCTAAAAAAGCAAATACATTATTAATCACTGGTAAAAGTTGCCCTTGGAAAAATATTGTTTTCAAAAAATAACTTCCAAACCTTCCGTTAAAAAAACTTGCATCTATATTAGTTTGAAAATTTATTGCCCACCAATCATCATGTCCCCAAAGATAATTAATGGTATGAAAAATAAACATAAAATTAAGCACTAAAAAAATCGACCAAAAAATTTTTCTATCATTTTCCGAAATTTCTCTATATTTTTGAGAAATAAAATCTACGAAATCGATTTCTAACACTTTATTTAATTTCATTTTTTACCCTAATAATTAATACGTACGATAATTATACAATAAAAAGATAAAAAAAAGCTCGACTAGGTCGAGCGTAGCTGAATCGTGTTAAGTATAAAAGACATAAATATTATTTATACTTTAACTTATACACCAATTCGAATTTTTTGAATATTGCACAACTAGCTAATATTTATAAATTTTCCAAAGCAGCTATTTTCATTTTATCAAAATTTGGCTCTTTTCCTGTCCAAATTTCCATCGCTTTTTGTGCCTGATAAATCAACATATCTAGTCCTGAAATTGTTTGTAAACCGAATTCTTTTGATTTTTCTATCAACTTTGTCTTTATCGGATTATAAACAATATCGTAAATGATTACATCTTTTGGCATTTCATATAAAACTTGCAAGCTCAATGGTAATTCATCGGCAGAATGACCTTTCATACCAATAGGAGAAGCATTTACTATCATTGCGGACTTAAACAATTCACCTGTACTTGATTTTTGGAATATATTAAACTCTATATTCGGAAATGTTTCACGATAATATTTCATAAGTTCAGATGCGTTAATAATATTTCGAGTAAACAGATTAATCTTCGCTACGCCTAATTGAGTTAAAGCAACTACTGCTGCTCTTGAAGCACCACCTGTTCCGATAATACTAACAGTTTTTGATTTCAATGATTTTTGAACATCTTTTGGTATAGCTGTCTTAAATCCATAAACATCAGTATTATAACCGTAAAAGCTTTTGTCATCTCGTATAACAATAGTATTTACGCAACCTGTAACATTTGCTAACTCATCAGCACCGTCCAAAAACAATTTCATTGGAACTTTTAACGGGATTGTAATATTAAATCCTGTGTATCCGTTTACTTTCAAAAATTTTATTCTTTGAATTAAATCTTCTGCAGGAGTATCAAGAGCTTCATAAGTTCCATCCAAACCCAAACTTTTCAAACCTGCATCGTGAATATATGGAGAAACGGAATGACCTACCGGAGAACCTATTAATGCGAATTTTAAACCCATTTTTATTCCTCTTCTGCAACTTTTGAAAAATCGCAACCCTTACTTGAACATTGAATAAATGTGCCTTTTTTCAAGACTTTTTTAATCAAAATTGAATTACATTTTGGACATTTTTCATCAACAGGTGGATACCACAATACAAAATCACAATTTGGGTATTTGCTGCAACCGTAGAAAATCTTACCATATCTTGATTTTCTTTGAACAATATCGCCACCACATTTTGGGCAAGCAACACCTGTTGAAACCAAAACGCTTTTTCTATTTTTGCAACCTTCTTTTGTGCATTCCATATATTTACCATAAGGTCCTGTTTTAAATATCATATCAGAACCACATTTTTCACATTTTTCGGTGCAAACTTCTTGTTCTTTTTCTTCTGTTTCAAGACCTGTATCTTCTGGATTTTCACCCAACACATTGATTGGCATCATTGTTTTACATTCAGGAAAACCTGCACAACCCAAAAATTGTGTTCCAAACTTACTTGTTCTAACAACCATTTTATTACCGCAATTAGGACATTTTAT
>JAZLGV010000136.1:0-3696 GCA_045616505.1 Candidatus Gastranaerophilaceae bacterium
TTCTCCTTTTTTACATTAAAAAACAATAAAAGTTTAATATCATTCGACTTCTTACCTATTTTTTTATTTTTTTTGTAAATTTTTATTTCTTACATAACAAATTTTATTTTTAGAGTTTTTAAAATTTTTAGACAGAAAAGAGGAGCTATTTTTTATGTTAAAAGTCTATAATATTAATGGAATTTCAAAATCATCTACAAATAATATTTTTTGGCAACCAAGAAAAACTGAAAAAAATCTTGTTTCAAACAATAATAACAATTATTTGTTAGTTAATTCATTAAATTCCCTAGCGAACACAAATGCAATTAGTTTTAGAGGTAATGACATGAAAATAGGACTTTCAACAGAAGAATTAAAGAAAAGAACACACAAAGATTATTTAGGTACTAAAAAAATGTTAGGAGTTGATGCTCCTGAATATAATAATTTACAAGAAGGAGATAAAAAAACTCTTCAACATTTAGTTAAAGCTGCAACAATTTTAGAAGAAGTTTATCTAAAAGAAGATAACCCTCATAACCTTGAATTCAGAGAATATTTACGTTCTGAAATTAAAAACGGTAATGAAAATGCAAAATTAGCAATGAAACTTTTTAAAGCTCAAAAAGGTATTAATGCTGTCGATTCAGAAGCAAACAAATTTTCTTTGATGAAAAATTCTAAATTTTTAGCAGGTAAAGGTTTCTACCCTGAAGATTTATCAAAAGAAGAATTCCATCAAATTATAGAAAAAATGTTAAATGAAGGAAAAGACGAAAAAGTTAAAACCATTTTAAATCAACGTTCTATGGTTGAAAGAGATGGAAATGAATTAAAAGCAACTGACTTTACAGAATATTTCTCTAAAGAATTTAAAAAAGCTGCAAGTCATTTAGAAGAAGGTGCAAAAACTTCTACAAATAAAGATTTTGCAGAATATTTGATGCTTCAAGCAAAAGCATTAAGAGAAAATGACCCAATGGCTGATGCTTATGCAGACAAAAAATGGGCAACTCTTCAAGATACACCTCTTGAATTTACTATTACAAGAGAAAATTATGAAGATGAAATGACTGAAACAGTTTATGAAAACGAAAAATTAGCAAATATGCTAAAAGAAAGAAATATAACTCCTACATCAAAAGATATGTTAGGTTTCAGAGTTGGTATTATTAATAAAGAAGGTACAGAAAAACTTTTAGAAATTAAAAAATATTTACCAGAACTTGCAAAACAAATGCCTTTTGCTGATAAATATGAACAAAACATTTCTACAAATGCCGAAGATGTTAAACAAACAATGGTTGATGTAGATTTGGTTACTGTAAAAGGTGATGTAGGTGCTTATAGAGGTGGTATCACTTTAGCAGAAAACTTACCAAATGATGATAAATTATCATTGACTATCGGTGGTGGCAGAAGAAATGTTTACCATAGACAAATTAGAGCAATTTCAAATCCTAAAAAACTTGAAAAAACATTAAATGCTACTTTAGATAAAAACTTACACGAATTTTATAACAATGAAGCTGATCACTGGTTCACTATTGGTCACGAAAATGGTCACTCTCTTGGACCAAAATCAGGAACTGAAGCTCTTGGAAAATACAAAAGTATCATTGAAGAAAATAAAGCTGATATGATTTCAATGGCTATGCTTGATACTTTAGTTGGCTTAGGAATGTATGACGAACTACAAAAGAAACAAATTATAACTACATTTGTTGCAGATAGCGTTTTGAAAGCTAAACCAAACTTAAGTCAAGCACACAGAGTTAGAACAGTTATGCAATTAAATTACTTTATCAATGAAGGTGCTATTGAAATAAAAGATAAATTATTACATATCCACTATGACAAAGTTATTCCAGCTGCTCAAAAAATGCTTAAAGAAATCATTGATGTTCAACTTTCTGGAAACTTTGAAAAAGGTGAAAAATTTGTTCTTGATAACTTCAATTGGACAAAAGATATGGAAATGATGGCTGAAAAATTAAGAAAAGTAAGCAAAACTTTAAATGGTACTGTTAAAGAACCTTTAGCTAAAAAACTTTTAAAAACAATTTAGTTTTTAAATAAATATTCAAAAAAGAAGGGCTTGAAAATCAAACCCTTCTTTTTTTTATAACAATGAATTTTCCGAAAAATTTGTTGTAAAAAAAGGATTATTCATTGTTTTATTAATACATATCCCTTCCTTTAAAAAAATTTTTTTATAATTTAAATTTTTAAAACCACTTAAACCTATTATTGCTTCTTCATCTTCTTTTAATATTTTTTTTAAAAAATCCATTGTTTTTTCCTCTCTTTTTGATATATAATGCTTTTAATAATATTTTTATAATTGTCAAAAAAAGGGGAGCAAAAAATGGCAAAAATTACAAAAGAAATGAATATTTTAGAAATCGTACAAGAATGTCCTGAAAGTATAGAAGTTTTCCAAAAATATGGTTTAGGATGCATTGGTTGTGCTGCTGCAAGATTTGAAAACCTTGAAGCTGGTGCAAAAGTTCATGGTTTTGACCCAGACGAAATGGTTTCTGAAATTAATGCACTAATTGGAGAATAGTTTTCTTTATAAAAAAGAAGTTTATTTTTTATAAATAGACTTCTTTTTTTATTTTTTAGGAGTTTTTTATGATATATTGGCAAATTTTAGCTATTTTTGGTATTTCTTTTCTTATAATAGAAATATTTACACCAATGATGTTCTTTTTAAATTTTTCACTTGCTTGTTTTTGTACAGCAATTCTTTCTTTATACACAAAAAATTTAAACATTCTTATTCCATTTTTTGTTGTTTTATCAATTTTATTTGTAAGTTTTTTAAGACCTATTTTGATGAAAAAATTAAAAAACAAAAATTATTCAACTGGTGTTGAAGAAAAATATATTGGAAAAACTGCAAAAGTTATAGAAGATATTTCTAAAAATAGCGGTGCTATTTCTATTTATGATGAAAGATGGAATGCCAGAACTTTAACTGATGAAACTTTCAAAGTTGGTGAAGAAGTAAAAATAATAAAAAATGAAAGTTTAATTTTTTACGTTGAAAAAATATAATTTTTAAAAGGAGATAAAATATGTTTTTATGGATTTTAGTAATTTTAGCAATTGTTTACGTTATTAAAGGCGTTATCATTGTTAAACAAGCAGAAGTAGTTATTGTTGAAAGACTTGGTAGATTTGAAAGAGTTTTACAATCAGGAATGAATTTTATTATTCCTATTCTTGAATCACCAAGAGGAATTTCTTGGAAAATTTCTCAAAGAGGAATTGATGGAAATACTTATTCTTTTATCAAAGAAAAAACAAGAATTGATTTAAGAGAATCTGTTTATGATTTCCCTCAACAAAATGTAATTACTAAAGATAACGTTTCTATTAAAATTAATGCTCTTTTGTATTTTCAAATTATTGATCCAAAAAGTGCAGTTTATGAAATTCAAAATTTACCAGATGCAATAGAAAAACTTACTCAAACTACATTAAGAAACCTAGTAGGACAACTTGATTTAGACGAAACTCTTGTTTCAAGAGATAAAATTAACCAAGAACTTCGTGCAATATTAGACGAAGCAACAAACAAATGGGGTGTAAAAGTAAACAGAGTTGAACTTCAAGATATTATTCCTCCTATTGATATTCAACAAGCAATGGAAAAACAAATGAAAGCAGAAAGAGATAAACGTGCTGCAATTTTAGAAGCAGAAG
>JAZLGV010000137.1:0-10112 GCA_045616505.1 Candidatus Gastranaerophilaceae bacterium
TTAAATATTTTGAAGATAAATAACCTAAAGATATAACCATTGTGGCGTTAGAATTAAGTGCTTGTTCTGAAGCTTTTTTTGCACTTTCTTCTGTCCAGTTTCCGACAAAAATATTTTTTTCAGAAAACCCTGCTTTATAATCAGGTGCAGTTGTTTGAATGATTGCAGTCTTAAATTGTTTTAGAACTTCTGCATTTTTTGTAGAAGGTCCATCAAATACAAAGGCATAATTGATAGTTCTTGCATTTGGTTTGTATGTGATTGGCTTAACTGTTTTTGTTGCTCCAAGTACGACAGGTGCGGCATAGGATATTCCCGTTGTATTTGCTGTGAGCAAAATTAATAATAATATTGTAATTATCTTTTTCATAACTTCTCCCTACTAATAAAAATTGTGAGTAAATGTATATTTATAATTCGCTTTTGATATTTATAATTTTCTGAAAAAGAAATGTTTACAAAAAACGAAAAAAATTCAGGAAAATAAAAAATTAAGATATTATTGGGTTTGAACACTTTACATTGTGTTACAAAATGGCAAAATTTGGTCGGTCGTTTGATTTAATTTGTATAAATTTGATTTATTTATTGTAAAATTTATTTATGAATATTGCAGATATGAATAAAATGAATTTGACCAAGCAAAAAATAATGCGTGCAGCGATTGTTTTATTTGCAAACAAAGGCTTTGATTGCACAACGACAAGAGAGATATGCAAAGCTGCTGGTGTAAATTTGAGTATGATTTCATATTATTTCAAAACTAAAGAAGGACTTTATATAAATCTTATTGAATCTATTGTCGATTATGGTCTTTCTACTTTGGCTGAATATTTTGAAAAAGCTAAAAATATAGATGATTATTCAAAAGAAGAAAAAATTGATATATATAGAAAATTTTTAGAAGCATTTGTCGGAATTATGTATTCAGAATTAGTTCCAAGTTGCTTTGTAATTTTGATGATTAAAGAACAAACTAATCCTCATTCAAGATTTTCTGATATGTATGGAAAGAAAATTGAAAAGTTGTATTCTGCATTAAGAAAAATTGTTGCTTCAATAATGGGCAAAAAAGAAAATGACAAAGTTGTAATTTTTGAAGTTTCAAAAATGATTTCTCAAATTCTTTCAATGAAAATTATGGATAGGGCAAATCTTTCTGCATTAAAGCAAGAAGAATATACATCAGACGATAAGAAAAGAATAATAAAAATAATACTTAAAAATGTTGAAAATAATATTAACTTTAATGAATAATAATTGTGTATATGAATAAAACTTTAGAAGAAAAGTTAAAATTATTACCAAACTCTTCAGGTTGTTATATTTATTATGACAAAACTGGAGAGATAATTTATATTGGCAAAGCCAAAATTTTAAAAAGACGTGTAAAAAGTTATTTTAATAAAAAACCAGATACTGCAAAATTGAGAGTTATGGTTCCTCAAATTGTTGATTTGGAATACATAATTACAAATTCAGAAGCGGAAGCCTTAATTTTAGAATCTCATCTGATAAAAAAACATCAGCCAAAATATAATATATTATTAAAAGATGATAAAAAATATCCTTATTTTCTTGTTACAGATGAAGATTATCCGCGAATTTTGGTGGTGAGAAAAAGAAATTTAAATCAGTTAAAAGGTCATTATTTTGGACCTTATACTGATGTTAGGGCGATGAGAGCAACTTTAGATTTTATAAAAAAGATTTTCCCATTGAAACAATGTAAAACTCCAAAATTTAAAAATCGTCCTTGTTTGTATTATCAAATAGGTCGCTGCCTAGCTCCTTGTCAGGGATTTGTTTCTCCCGAAGAATACAAAGGTTTAATTTCTCAAGTTGAATTGTTTTTGCAAGGAAAACAAGGTCAAATTTTGGATTATTTGATGAGTCAAATTCAGGTGTATTCAGATAAGTTGCAATATGAAAAAGCAGCAAGACTTCGTGATAGTTATTTAGATTTGAAAAAGACTTTAGAACGTCAAAAAGTGGTGTATGAAAATACTAAATTGAATGAAGATGTTGTTTCTTTGTTGTACGAAGATGGCGTGTTTGCAATTGTTATTTTGATGATTAGAGAAGGTCGTTTGATAGATAAAAAAGATTTTACTTATTTTGTAGAAAACGAAGATAGAGTAGAGTTTTTTGAAACTTTCTTTAAAGAATATTATTCAAATTTAAAATTAGAATACCCTGATAGAATTGTTTCTAATGAATTAGAAAATTTGGGTAATAAAGAATTATATCAAGAATGGTTAGAAATTATTGCAAAGAAAAAAATTAAAATCAGTTATGGTAAATCAAAACAGGGTGCAGAATTGCAAGCTCTTGCAGATAAAAATGCAAAAGTTTTATTAGAAAATGCAAAAATTGAAAAGATGTCAAAAATTAGAGATAATTTTAATGATGTCGGCTCTTATTTGGCAGAAAAATTAAAATTAAATAATTTCCCTCACAGAATAGAGTGTTATGATATTTCACATATTCAAGGGACAAATACAGTTGCTTCAATGGTTGTTTTTATAAATGGATTAAGTAAAAAAAGCGAATATCGTAAATTTAAGATAAAACTTGCAGAAGGTAAACCAAATGATTTTCTTTCTATGAAGGAAGTTTTATCAAGACGTTTGAAAAGATTAGGCGAACCTAAATGGGAAAAACCTGATTTAATGATTATTGATGGTGGTAAAGGTCAATTATCAAGTGTTATGGAAATTGTTGAAAGTATGGGAGTTGAAGGCATAGATATTGTGTCTTTGGCAAAACGTGAAGAAGAAGTCTTTTTGCCAAAACAATCAAAATCAATTTTGCTTCCTAGAGATTCTTCTGCTTTGTATTTAATACAAAGAATAAGAGATGAGGCTCACAGGTTTGCAATAACTTATCATAGAGATTTGCGTTCAAAAGCTTTGAAAAAATCAACAGATAAATAGTGTTTTAATTTTTTAATTCGATAATGTCATTAATAGATATTTTGTTTTTTATATTTTGAGCTTTTAGTTCAATGACGTAAGCACATTTGAAATTTATCGGTAAAATTTTTGAATTTGAAATATTTTCAAAAATGGATAAAACTTTGTTATTTTTGTCTATGTATAAAACGTCAATATTGAATTTCATAAAAAAAGTATGAACTGCATTACAAGGTTTTATAATTAGTGCTTCATTTGGGTTTATGTCTTTTTTTGACAGTAGTCCAATTGAGCGTGTAATAAAGTTTTTGGCTACTTTTACGTTGTCTGCAATAAGTATGTTTTTTGAAGAATTGTAAATAATCATCGTTCACCCTGTTATATATACTACTACATGTTGGGCATAATAAATATACAATGTGTATCTTTGTAAAAACTTACTGCTACCAAAAATAGAGGAGTAAATTATGATTCTTGAGTGCCGTATGTGCGAAAAACAATTGCAAGAAACTTGGTTGAAAGGGTTGTATGACCTAATTGAAGAACTTGATTGTAAATGCAAAACTCATATTGAGGAATCATATAGTCAAGTTGGAAGAAATTTTTCAAGAAATAGAGTTATTGAAGTTTCTGGTTCAGATACAATGTTAAATTGTTTGAAAAACAGAATGGAAAGATTTTTACGTTTTAAATCTCCAAACATTAGTATTTCTGCAAATTTGTTAGAAACTGAATAGACATTTGAATGTAAAATTAGTGTCATTTAAATATTTTCCTGTATAATAATTTTATATGGGTGATTTTAGTACATTTTTTCATAAAACAGCAACTTTTCAGTTATATCATTTGTTGTTAAAACAAATGATAGATTTTTTCACGACTTTAGGGGAAGTAACGAAAAAGTTTTTTGCTGTTTTTGCTTATCTTTTAAAATTTGATATTAATAGAAGAATTGTAATAGAACAATGTGAAAGATTTGCAATAAGTTCAATGCCAATCACTCTCTCAATTGTAGGGATGTCCACAATAATTGTTGCAATGCAAGTTGCAGGCGAAATGGTTAAACAAGGGGCAGGAAATTTTGTCGGAATGTTAGTGACTATTTTGATTGTAAGAGAAGATGCTGTAATTATGTCTGGTTTTGCAATAATCTCAATGATAGGTTCATCTTTGGCATCAGAGCTCGCAACAATGAGAGTTACGGAGCAAATTGATGCTATGAAAGCATTAAAAGTTGATCCTATTAAATATTTATTTGTTCCAAGAGTTTTAGCAGGGATTTTAATGATGCCTTTTGTTGTCATTATTGCTTCAACTGTTGGGGTTTTGTGTGGTGCAGTTGCTTCAAATATTGCAGGTGATTTGAGTTATAGGGCATATTTTTCTTCTGTGTGGAACGGTTTGTATTTGAAAGATATGTCAGTTTGTCTTGCAAAAGCGATATTTTTCGGAGGAACAATATCTTTGATAAGTTGTACTTGCGGATATATGGCAAAAGGCGGTGCAAAAGGAGTTGGTATTGCTACAACAAAGGCTGTTGTTTGGTCTTTTGTTGCTATTGCAATGTGGGATTTATTATTTGCAATTGCGTTTTTCTTCTAAAATGTAGTTGATAAAAGTTTAAAGTAATGAAAAGTAGGAAATTTTAATGACAATAGAAGTAAAAAATTTAGTTAAAGAATTTGATGATAAAAGAGTCATAGATAATGTATCTTTTACTGTTAATGACGGTGAAGTTCTTGCAATAGTCGGTTTTAGTGGTTCTGGAAAAAGTACCATTTTAAAAATGATTTGTGATTTGCTTGAAAAAGATAGTGGCGAAATAAAGACTTCAGAAGGTGATGTTGCAATGGTTTTTCAATATTCAGCTTTGTTTGATTCTTTAAATGTGTTTGATAATATTGCTTTTGCTTTAACAGAAAGAAAAGAGTTTAGAAATAAATATAGTCGTAGTCAATTGAAAGAAATTGTAGAACAAAAGTTAAAACTTGTTGGTTTGGAAGGGATAGAAAATAAATATCCTTCAGAACTTTCAGGTGGTATGCAAAAAAGGGTAAGTTTTGCTCGTGCGATAGTTACAGAACCAAAAACTATTTTGTATGATGAGCCAACAGCAGGGTTAGACCCCATTTCTTCAACTTTGATTGAAGATTATATTGTAACTTTGAAAAAAGAAACAAATGCAGCTTCAATTGTTGTTACTCACCAAATGTCTACGATTGAGCGAACAGCTGATAAAGTTATTATGTTGTATCAAGGAAAAATCGTGTTTGAAGGTTCTCCACAAGAATTGTTAGTAACCGATAATCCTTATGCAAAGCAGTTTGTTAATGCTTCGATAGAAGGACCTATGAAGATGTTGGCAGAATAAATTTTTTTTGATATTATAATTATTATATTGGAGACAGAGGTAAAATGAGATTTTCTTCATCATTTAAAGTTGGAATATTAACATTAGTAGGACTAATTATCCTATTGTTTGCAGTTCTTTGGGTAAAAGGTAGATCTTTTTCTACTGGAAACAGAATTGAAATCGTATTCAAAGATGTAAACGGTATGCGTGCTGGTTCTGGGGTTCAAATGATGGGGTTAAGAGTTGGACAAGTAGAAGAAATTACACCTGTTATAGATGGTGATAACAGTTATGTAAAATTGAAATTTGTAATAACAGAACCAGGAATATCAGTTCCAAGAGCTTCAATTTTTTCTATTCAACAATCAGGTTTGATTGGGGAACAATTCTTAGAAATTACTCCACCAAAAACAAGAACTACTTATATTTCAATAGGTAATGAAAATGAAATTTTGTATAAAAACGATGCGGTTCAAATATTGTTAGATAAAAAATATTATGACGTAGGTAGAGTTAAATCTGTTCAAATTTTATCAAAACAATTAGTACCTCCAATTTTACGTAGTTTAATTACAACAAAATATGCGTATAAAGTAGATTATGTTGTAGATTTACCGGGGTTAATATTGCCAGATATGATGAAAGGTAATATTGTTTCAGGTTCTAAAAAAGATAAAAAATTGAGAATAGCTATGTTGGATAACACCGTTTTGCCTTATCCACATCAAACTTCACCTTATACAGTAATTGAACCTAGAAGAATTTCAGAATTTATGGATTTACAATATAAAGCTGCTGAGTCTTTGACAGAAACAACGTTGAAGGTAAATAGTTTGTTATCTGATGATGTGATTTTAGATTTGAAACAAAGTGTTGAAAATATTAATATCTTAACAGCAAAAGCTTCTACAACAGTTGATAAAGCAGAAAAATTGTTAGAAGCATCTAAGAAGGATATCGATGAAGTTATGGTTATGGCAAGAAGTGTAACTAATAATTTCAATAAAGTTTCTACAAATGTTAATGACATAATTGGCGATAAAAACTTTAAGACAACAATGATAGATTCTGCTGAATCTATTGGTAAATTGGCTAATAACTTAAATAAAGTTATGGATAAGACTGACGCAAATGCTATGGCAGCTGATTTACAAGCTACTATGAAAAACTTGAGAGATATTTCTACTTATGTTGCTAACATGACAAAAGATGAAAAGTTACAAGCTGAAATTGATAAAACAATTACAAATATAAATACAGCAATGTGTGACATTTCAAATGCATTAGAACTTGTTAATAAGATGACTCCATCTCAAAAAACACAAATTCAAACAATTGTTGAAGATACTCAAGTTACAACAAAGAATTTGAGAAAATTCTCTGAAAAATTGAACAAACGATTCTTATTGTTCAGATTGATGTTCTAGTATGAATATAAAGACAGAAATATCAAAAATTCATTATAATAAGCAGGCTAAAGGTTTATTCTTTGGCTTGCTTAAATTCTTTTCTGCTTTTTATAGAGTCGGAAGCGGGTTCAAAAACTTTTTGTATGATAATAAAATTTTAAAGCCTAAAAAGGTTGATGCGTTTGTTATTTCAATTGGAAATTTAACAACTGGCGGTGTAGGTAAAACTCCAGTTGTTGCAAGTTTGGCAGAGTATTTTACATCAATGGGTGAAAAAGTTGCAATTGTCTCAAGAGGATATGGTGGCAAATTAAAAGGTGTAAATGTTATTTCAGATGGCGAAAATCTCTTTTTTGATGCAAAAATTTGTGGTGATGAACCGAATTGGCTTGCTAAAAATACAAAAGCAATTGTTATAACTTCTTCTGTACGCTATGAAGGGGCAAAACTTGCCGTTGAAAAGTATAATGCAACAAAAATAATATTAGATGATGGTTTTCAGCATAGAAAATTCCATAGAGATTTAGATATTGTTTTAGTTGATTCTGAAAAAGTTTTTGGAAATGAAAATTTACTTCCGGCAGGGCCTTTGAGAGAAGGTACAGAAGCATTTAAACGTGTAAATAAACTTGTTGTTGTAAGTAAAAATATTGACCATTCTCGTGCAGAAAAATTTGCCAGAGTAATGGGTAAAAAAATGAAAATAGATACTTTTTTATGTAAAACAGAACCTGCATTTTCATATAATATAAAAGATGGAAATGATATGGCTTCAGTTGGAAATAAAATTGTCGCTTTTAGTGCTATTGGTCAGCCGAAACAATTTTATAAATTTTTAGAAAATTATGAAATTACAAAAACTGTAGATTTTGATGACCATCATATTTATACGCAGGAAGATATAAATAATTTAGAAAAAATATGCGAAGAACAAGGCGCAGAATTTTTAATTACAACGGAAAAAGATGCTGTTAAAATAAAAGATTTCAATTTTAATAAAAAGATTTATGCATTGAAATTAAAAATAAATTTAGATGTTGAAGGTTTGGTAAAATGAAAAATTTAGACATTAAACTTGTTGTAGAACGTCTAAAACAAGCAGATTTACCTCATACTGAATTTATCGATTTGATGGAAAATTATAAAAATCCATTTTTAGTTTTGATTTCTTGTATATTGAGTTTGAGAACAAATGACAAAACCACTTATCCTGCGACTTTAAGAATGCTAAAACTTGGAAAAACCCCTCAGGAATTGGCAAAAGTTTCTGTTGAGCAGTTAGAGAAAGCTATATATCCTGTTGGCTTTTATAAAAATAAAGCTAAACAAATTATAGAAATTTCAAAATATTTGTGTGAAAATGAGATGCCACATACTATTGAAGATTTGTGTAAGTTTAATGGCGTAGGCAGAAAAACTGCAAATTTGGTTATGGCAAAAGGTTTTTGTGAGCCTGCAATTTGTGTGGATGTTCATGTTCATCGAATTTCAAATAGATTAGGTTATGTAAAAACAAAAACTCCTGACGATACGGAACTTGCATTAAGAAAAAAATTACCAAAAGAATATTGGCTGGATATAAATACATTATTAGTAACTTTTGGACAAAATATATGCAAACCTCAAAAACCGAATTGTGAAAAATGTATGATTTGCGAATTTTGCGATTTTTATAAAAATAATATAAATATTTAAGCAATCCATATTGATTGTTTTTTAAAACAAGAAATAATTAAACGGTTAATAAAAGTTTACAAATCGATTAGAATTAAATAATAAATAAACATTTAGGAGAGTGTTGTTATTTCTTATTTGTGTTGCATTTTTTAAAAAACAATCACTTTGGAAATATAAAGATTTTTTGCAAATCATTAATTTAATTGAGTTTTTAGGCTTGCTTTGTAAGATTTAACATGTATGATTAATTTACACTAGCGAATTTTGTGTCGAAAAGTGCCTAAAAATGTATAACAAAAAGGAAGGCCAAGACGGCTTTTAAAGGTAAAAAATGTCAAAAGATGTAATTGAAATTGAAGGAACAATCTTGGAGTCAATGCCAAATGCGATGTTCAGGGTTAAACTTGAAAATGACCATGAAATATTGGCTCACATATCAGGTAAAATAAGAAAAAACTTTATAAGAATTTTGCCTGGAGATAAGGTAAAGGTAGAAATGACACCTTATGACCTTACAAGAGGAAGAATAACCTTCAGATTAAAATAATAAAGAGTAGTTACAAAACATAATATAAAGGAAAATGAAATGAAAGTAAGAAGTTCAGTAAAAAAGATTTGCGATAAATGCAAATGTATTAAAAGAAAAGGTAGAATCGCAGTTATTTGTGAAAACCCAAAACATAAACAAAGACAAGGTTAGTTTTAAACTAACAACAAGCCGTAAAATCGGTTAAAACAAAAGTAATACTATAAAAAATAAAGGAAAAAGAAAAATGGCAAGATTAGCAGGGGTAGATTTACCTCGTAACAAAAAACTATCAATAGCTTTGACTTATATCTACGGAATAGGTCCAGCAAGAAGTAAAAAAATTCTTGAAGCTACAAAAATATCACCAGATTTAAGAACTGATGATTTAACAGATGACGATATTAAATTGTTGCGTAACGAATTGTCAAATTACTCAATCGAAGGTGATTTGAAACGTGAAGTTACAATGCACATTAAACGTTTACAAGAAATTAACTCATACAGAGGTTTAAGACACAAAAGAAAACTTCCTGTAAGAGGACAAAGAACAAAAACAAATGCAAGAACTCGTCGTGGTAAAAAAGGTTTAGCTATTACTAAAAAGAAAACTGCTTAGTAGTTAAAAGTTGAATCAATAAAGATGAGAGTTTATGAAGTTTAGATTAGAAATAATAAAAATAAAGGAATAAAAAAATGGCTAGACCAAAAACAACAAAGAAAAAAGAAAAGAAGAACGTATTGCAAGGTGTTGTTCACATTCAATCAACATTCAATAATACAATCGTAACTTCAACAGATACACAAGGTAATGCTATTGCTTGGGCAACAGCAGGTGCTATCGGTTTTAAAGGTGCTAGAAAAGGAACTCCATTCGCAGCACAATCAGCAGCTGAACAAGTTGCAAAAAAATCAATCGACCAAGGTATGAAAAAAGTAGAAGTTTATATCAAAGGTCCTGGTTCAGGTAGAGAAACAGCAATCAGAGCTATTCAAGCTGCAGGTTTGGAAATCACTCTTATCAAAGATGTAACTCCAATTCCTCACAATGGTTGCCGTCCACCTAAAAAACGTAGAGTATAGTGAGTTTAAAACTCAATTAGTTTATTAAAAGTATTTACAAATAAAAAAATAAAGGAAAAAGAAAAATGGCAAGATATACAGGACCAACAAACAAATTATACCGTAATCACGGCGTAACTGATTTGTCAAACAGAAAGATTGTTGCTTCA
>JAZLGV010000138.1:0-4143 GCA_045616505.1 Candidatus Gastranaerophilaceae bacterium
AATGCTTGAAAAAGTTTTCAGAACAATAATTGAAGCAAATAAAACTGTTTTAATCATTGAAAATTTTGATTTCATAGATGGCTTGTCGTATGAACTTATACACCGTCTTGCAACTTCTGATTTTGCAGACACAAATCTAAAATTATTATTAACTTATAGTTCAAAAAGACCTGTTCAAGGATATATTTCAAGCAATTATATTAAAGAAGATGCTTACTTAAACATATCGTTAAGTGTATTAGAAAAAGAACAAATAAATGTTTTCATTGATAGATTTTTTGACGAAGAAAAAAAATGTCCTGTTAGCGTTAAAAACAAACTAGCAATTTTATCACGAGGAAACGCAGGAGTTTTGGAACAATACACAAGTTTACTTCTTGATTACAAAAATCAAACAAACAAATTTGATTTAGAACTTCCTACAACTTTTAGCGAAGCATTAAAAATGCGACTTGCATATCTAAAAGAAGATATGAATGTATATAAAACATTACAAGTTGCAGCTATTCAAGGTATCAATTTCTCACCTGCAATCATTAATGAAGCATTACAACTTCAAGAAACTCATTTCTTTGAAATACTAAAAACATTACAAAGCCTAAATTATATAGTTCCTGTAACTCAAAATGTATATGCTTTTAAAAACACTCTTCTTTGGAAAGAAATTTTTGAAATAATAAAACTTGATGAAAATTATTATGAATTAAACAACAATTTAATTTCAATATTTTCAGAATACACTCTTTCTTCAAATTCAATAATAGCTGTTATGGCACAAAATATTGAACTATATGATGAAGCGCTTGAATATTGGACTCAAAATACAAGACTTTCTGGATACATTGGAGATACTAACCTATATACAATTTCTCAAAAACAAACACTTACATTCTTGGATAAAACAACAAGCGATAAAAAAGAATTAATTGAAAACAACATTTATGAAAGATTAGGAAAACTATTAACCGAAATTTCACCAGAAGAAGCAATGGGCTATTTACCAAAAGCTATTAATTACTCAAAAAATTACACTACTCCATTTAAAGAAATTGAACTAACAGGCTACATGGCTCAATGTTGCAAAAAGGTAGGTAATTATAATGGAATTTTAGAATGTATCGATTCTGTTCTTGAAAAACTTGATGTTTCACAAGATTTAGAAAGAGCAATGGTGAAATCAAGAAAACTTGATCCATTACTTAAAATAGGAAATTGCGGAGAACTAATTAACCTTGTAGATACTGATATTTTACCAATTTTTGACAAATACATCAGTTCTAAAAAACACAAAATTATTCCTATTGAAGCATTATACAAATCTTGGTTAGAAACATATTTATACCTTGCAGAAGCACTTGTTTTCCAAGGTAACAACCGTTCTTTTGAAGTAATAGCCACTTTGTTTGAACTATTTGAAAAAAATAATTTCACAGATGCATTATTTATTTGTAAAACAAAACTTACACTTGCCTTTGCCAATACAGTAAAAGGCGATATTGAAGCATCTGAAGAGATTTTGGAAGATATAATAAAAACTTATCAGCCAAATATGGATAATATCGCTATTTGCAAATGGAACTTAATAAACATTTTAAATAATATCTTACAAAAACGATATAACGGAATTAAAGAAGAATTATTCCAAGTTGTAACGTATGCAAATAACACAAACGACCATTTCACAAAAAATATCCTAAAAACACTATTAGGAAAAATTTTGAAAGACGAAAACAAAACAAAACAAGCACTTGAAATATATTCTCAACAAATAATATATTTCTCAAAAGAAAAAAATGCACTTGGAGCTCTTTTATGCTGGTACTTGATTGCAGATGCAAAACTTACTGTTGATGGACCTGACAAATCACTAGACGTTTCAATGAAAGCTCTTGATGTTGCAAAAAATCCAAAAATTAATAATTACATATTTACCGCTTTATACAACAAAATTATTGCAGAAGCGAACATCATAAAAGGCGATTATGAAACTGCAAAAATGGATATCGAAAAAGCAATTATGTTCACAAGAAAATTTGAAATGTTTAAATTCTTAGGCGATTTATATTTGCTATATGGAAAATATTTGCAAGATTTAGCAATTGCAAAAACTGATTTACAAGAAAATTATGCAATAAATGCAGCAAAAATGTACAAAAAAGCACTACTCGTTGCCCAAAGCATAAAAAACATATCTCTTGGACAAGTAACAACAGATTCACTTAATTCTTTAAAATCATTCTGCAAACTTAATCAAATATCTTTAACCGATATTTAATCAACTAATTTGCACTTATATAACCATTTAAAGCAGTATAAGCAGCTACATAAGGAGAAGCTAAATAAATATCACCTTTTGTATTACCCATTCTGCCTTGGAAATTTCTATTTTGAGTTGCAAGACAAACTTCACCATCGCCTAAAGTTCCTGCATGAACACCCACACAAGGCCCGCAACCTGAAGTTAAAATTGCTGCATTCGCATCTACAAAAGTTTCTATCAAACCTTCTTGTAATGCTTGTTTAAATACATCTTTTGAAGCTGGAGAAATTAAAAGTCTTACATCTGGATGTACTGTTTTACCTTTCAAAATATTTGCTACAACTCTTAAATCTTCTATTCTTCCATTTGTACAAGTACCTACAAAAACTTGATTTACATTAATTTTACCCAATTCATCAATAGTTTTTGTATTATCAACTGTATGAGGACAAGAAATTGTATGTTTGATTTGAGAAGCATCAATTTTAATAATTCTTTCATATTGAGCATCTTCATCAGGTTTTATTTCAACAAATTTATCGCCTCTACCACGACTTTCCAAAAATTCTTTTGTTTTAGCATCTGGTTTAAACAAACCACATTTAGCACCTGCTTCAACTGCCATATTTGCTAAAGTAAATCTTTCTGACATAGACATATTGTCAATTGTTTCGCCACAAAATTCTAAAGCCTTATATGTAGCTCCATCTGCACCAATCATTCCGATTAAATGCAACATCAAATCTTTTGAGCAAATACCATCTTGGAATTTTCCATTAACTTCAATTTTGAAAGTTTGAGGAACTTTTAACCAAGTTTTGCCTAAAGCCATACCAACTGCAATATCAGTAGAACCCATACCTGTTGCAAATGCACCCAAAGCACCTGATGTGCAAGTATGAGAATCTGCACCGATTAAAATTTCTGTCGGATTTACAAAAGTTTCAACAAGTCTTTGATGACAAACACCTTGACCAATTTCTGACAAAACTGCGCCATATTCTTTTGCAAATTCTCTTAATACCATGTGAGTATTTGATAATTCTTTTCGTGGACTTGGAGCAGCATGGTCAATGAACAAAATTGTCCTTTCTGGATTATTTAATTTTTCTTTTCCGATTTTTTTAAACTCTTGAACAGTTAAAGGGCCTGTTCCGTCTTGTACTGCACAAACATCTACTTTTGCAATAACAAGTTCGCCTGCTTTTACGTCGTGATTAGCGTGTTTTGAAATAATTTTTTCTACTAATGTTTGTCCCATGATAAAACTCCAAATTCTGTATAAAACAATAGTAACATAAAACTAAAAAATTAAATAATAATTTGATTTAAAATTTGTTTATGATACAATAATAACAAAGACATGGGGGATATTAAATGAGTCAACAAAATATGTTTAGTGATGGAAAAATTATTCCAGCAAATATAAGAGATGAGATGAAGACATGTTATATCGATTATGCAATGAGTGTAATCGTTGGACGTGCGCTTCCAGACGTTAGAGATGGTTTAAAACCAGTTCACAGAAGAATTTTATTTGCAATGAACGAACTTGGAATGACACCAGACAAACCATTCAGAAAATGTGCTCGTATCGTTGGTGAAGTTTTAGGTAAATACCACCCACACGGTGACAGTTCAGTATATGAAGCATTAGTTCGTTTAGCTCAAGATTTTAACACAAGATATTTGGTTGTAGATGGACACGGAAACTTCGGTTCAGTCGATGGTGACGGGGCAGCTGCAATGCGTTATACAGAGGCAAGAATGCACAAAATCACTCAATCAATGCTTGCTGATATTGATTGCGAAACAGTAGATTTTATGCCAAACTTTGATGGTTCATTAGAAGAACCAACAGTATTACCTGTAAGACTTCCAAT
>JAZLGV010000139.1:0-10117 GCA_045616505.1 Candidatus Gastranaerophilaceae bacterium
AGCTAAAAAACGTCGTTCAATGGCGTTGGCAACAGCAAAAATGCTTAATTCAGAAGCAGGTATTCAAACAAGACTTGTCGCAATTAAGTAATTAGCAAACTTTAAATAAACATTTGAGAGATTTTAGGATAGAAAATTATAGCCGACTTTGAGGGGTCGGCTTTATTTTTTTAAAAAAAATAAAAATAATTATAAAAACTATTTATTTATAAATTTGTTCTGCTATAATCTATGTACAATGGTTAGTAATAATAAAAAATTATCGATCGCATTCTATTGGCATATGCATCAACCTGTCTATCAATTAAGCAATGACGGGGAATTTTTAATGCCTTGGGTTAGACTTCATGGTATTAGAGATTATTACAACATGATTGCTCTTGCTAATAATTTTAAAAATTTAAAACTTAATTTTAACTTTGTTCCAATCCTTTTAAAATCACTTATTTCATATAGTGAAGGAGCTCATGACATTCATTCAAAATTAAGTATTAAAGACACAAAAGATTTAACAGACGATGATAAAGAATTTATTTTAAACAATTTTTTTGATGCAGAATATTCATCAATGATTTTTCCATACAACAAATATAATTCTCTTTATCAAAAACGTTTTTCAAGCAATGAAATAACAATAGATACTTTTTCAGACAAAGAATATTCTGACATTATGGCATGGTTTAATTTAGCTTGGATAAACCCTGAAACAGGAAAAATGTTTGAAGATTATTCAAAATTAATTGAAAAAGGCGAAAATTATACTATTGAAGATAGAATAAGAATAATTGAAATTCACAGAGAAATTATCAAAAAGATAATTCCTGAATACAAAAAAGCATGGGAAAACGGAAAAATCGAAATAACTACAAGTTCTTATTCACATGCTATGTTGCCTATATTATTAGACATAAAAGAATGTTCTAAAAAACTTGCGACAGTTGATTCTACGCTTGTTGATTTGAACATGAAAATAGATGCAAAACGTCAAATACAATATGCACTTGATACTTTTGACGAAGTTTTTGAAAAAAAACCTAAAGGTTTTTGGCCTGCTGACTTAGGAATTAGCCAAAAAGAAGTTGATTTAGTTCACGAAATGGGCTTTGATTGGATTTTGGCTGACGAAGGAATTTTGTCAAAATCTATAAAATTTGATTTTGTAAGAGATTTTAAAGGACATTTGTCTGACCCATATTATTTGGTAAAACCTTACAAACTTAAAACAGAAAAAACTGATATGAACGTTATTTTCAGAGATTCTGTTATTCCAAACTTAATCAATTTTGAATACGCAAATCACGACCCGCAAACAGCGGCAAATGACATATACGATAGAATTAAGGTTATACAAGATAAATTAACTATTTCACCTGACCAAACTCACTTGCTTACTATCGCAATGGAAGGTGAAAACTGTTGGGAAAATTATGTTCAAAACGGAAACGAATTTTTACAAAGAATATATGGTTTAATAGAACGTGATGAAACATTAGAAACTGTTTTAATAAGTGATTATTTAGAACAAGAAAAAAATCCAAAAAAATTAGATAAAATTTCTGCTGGTTCTTGGATTAACAGAAACTTTCAAATGTGGGTTGGTGAACCTGCAAAAAACCTTGCTTGGACTTATCTAAAAAATGTTGAAAAAGACTTCGATGATTATTCTGATTCAGACGACAATTATATAAATCCAAAACATATAGATGCACATAAAGAACTTATCATCGCACAAGGTAGTGACTGGTTTTGGTGGTACGGAGAACCAAACGACTCAGGTCAAGACCACATTTTCGATTTTCTATTCAGAGAACACTTAAAAAATGTGTATAAAATTTTAAATATTGAATCACCTGCATATCTTGATTTACCTTTGATTGCAACAACTGATTCTACACTAAAAATGACAGCACCTATTTCTCCTCAAATAAATGGAGAAATATCAACTGATAGTGAATGGGCTAATGCTTGTTGTATAGAAATTCCAAACGGACCTATCCTTCAAGACAAAAAACTATTTGATAAAATTTGCTACGGCGCAGATAAAGAAAATTTCTATTTAAGAATTTATCTTAATAATGAATTAAAAGATACTTTTTCAACAAATCCTATCTTGCACCAAATGTATATCTATCTAAGAAATGCAGAAAGTTCACAAACAAAATCACCTATAAGACTTATCAACAAAACGGAAAATGTTTCACCTATTATGCAAGAAAAATTCCACAATGAACTTCGAATTTCAATGATGGATAGCAAATTATATCCTGTAAGATTTACAAAAGCTATTCAATCAGGACTTTGGGCAATTCAAGATTCAACAAATGTCAATATAGCTTATCAAAACGTTATTGATATTGCTATTCCATTTACTGATTTAGAAATTAAAAAAGGAGAAAGATTAGACTTTTTCTTCGCTAATACAAATTTTGGTATAAAAGATGCATTTTCACCTCAAGATGTTATGCTTTCTATTCAAAGACCAGAATAATAAATTTTAAAAACAAAAAAGGGACAAATTCCAAAATGGAATTTGTCCCTTTTTATATCCTTTTATCTTTCTAAAATCTAAAATCTCTTTCACCATTTTCGATTTTTTCAAGATATTCTCTTATTTGTTTTTTAATATTTTCATTTTCTAAGGTTTCAATTTCTTTTTTTATTAATTCATCACCAACTGCTTTTGTTTCTGGTTTTGCATAATCTTCTAAATACTCTTTTAATGTCAAAATAGCATTTGGATGGCAGAAATTTTGAATTTGTTTTGATTTACATACATCCATAAATCTTTCACCAGTTCTGCCTGCTCTATAACAAGCAGTGCAAAAACTTGGCAAATAACCTATTTCCATAAGCCATTTCAAAACTTCATCAAGTGTTCTTGTGTCTATAACATCAAATTGTGATGAATCTTCTTCTGTATAGTCCTTTTCATCATAACCACCAACAGAAGTTTTTGAACCACCTGAAATTTGAGAAATACCAAGATGTAAAACTTTTTCTCTAACAGATTTTGATTCTCTTGTAGAAACAATCATGCCTGTATAAGGAACTGAAATTCTTAAACAAGCGACAATTTTACAGAAAGTTTCATCAGAAATACCATTTTCGAAAGTATTTGGATCAATATCGTCAGCAGGTCTTATTCTTGGAACACTTATTGTATGAGGTCCTACACCGTGAACTGCTTCCAAGTGTTCTGCATGCATTAATTGTGCGCAAAATTCATATTTATATGTAGATAAACCATATAAAACACCTAAACCAACATCATCAATACCACCTTCCATAGCTCTATCCATAGCTTCTGTATGATATGCATAATTATGTTTTGGACCTGTTGGGTGAAGTTTTTCGTATCTTTCTTTGTGATATGTTTCTTGGAACAAAATATATGTACCAATTCCAGCTTCTTTTAATTTACGATAATTTTCAACTGTTGTAGCCGCAATATTTACATTTGCACGTCTTATTGCACCGTTTTTATGTTTTACACTATAAATTGTTTTTAAACTTTCTAAAATATATTCTATTGGGTTATTAACAGGATCTTCACCTGTTTCTATTGCCAATCTTTTATGTCCCATATCTTGAAGAGCAATTACTTCTCGTTTAATTTCTTCTTGCGACATTTTCTTTCTTGGAATATGTTTGTTTGTTGCATGATATGGACAATAAACACAACCATTTACACAATAATTTGATAAATACAATGGCGCAAAAAGAACAATTCTATTACCATAAAAATCTTTTTTTATTTGTTCTGCCAATTCATAAATTTCTTTATTTTTTTCTTCAATTTCACAAGCAAGCAAAACAGAAGCTTCTCTGTGGCTTAAACCTTTTCTTTCTTTTGCTTTTTCAATAATTTTATTAATTAATTCTACATTATTTTTGTTTTCTTCGGCATATTTTATAGATTCATTGACTTCATTATCATCTATAAATTCTTCGGCTTTTAATGACTTTACATTATACATTTATATCTTCTTCTTTCTAGGTAAAATTTTCACCAATAAAAATTTTATCACGTGAAAATATCATTATCAAGTAATGATAAATTTAATTCTACTTATTTATAACCAAATTAATGATGAAACTTTTTTCAAAACATTTTATAACTCATTTGTATCTATCAAAAAGGAGAAAAATATGGATGAAAAATTAAAAGAAATAAGACACAATACAGAAAACGCAGCAAAATATTTTACCAATAAAATGGCGTACACTCTAGGACCAGCCGAACTAAAAGAATTAATTGATAATGATAAAATCATTGTAATAGATGTTAGAGAAAAAGAAGATTTTGACGAAGGTCATATCCCGTCTGCTATTTCTATCCCACGAAAAGAACTAGATTCAAGATTAGATGAATTATCAAAAGAAAATACACACGTTGTATATTGCTATAATACCCAATGTCATTTAGCCGCTTGTGCTTGTAGATTACTTGCACTAAATGGTTTTACCTGTATGGAACTTTGTGGCGGTTATAAATCTTGGACAGAAGATTTTAGATATGCGACAATAAAATAAACATTTAAAAAGGCTCTGTTCAAATTGAACAGAGCCTTAATATTTTTGTGATAAAAAACTATACAACACCTTGTGCTTTCATAGCTTCAGATAATTTTGAAAATGCCGCAATATTTGCACCCGCAACATAATTATTTCCTAAACCATATTCTTCTGCCGCATCTTTACAAGATTTGAAAATATTAACCATAATACCTTCAAGTTTTTTATCAACTTCTTCAAAAGTCATATAATATCTCATACTATTTTGACTCATTTCAATTGCAGAAGTTGCAACACCACCAGCGTTTGCTGCTTTTGCAGGTCCTACTAAAACATTGTTTTTCAAGAAATATTCAGTAGCTTCTTTTGTGCAAGGCATATTTGCACCTTCACTTACTGCCAAAACTCCATTTTCTACAAGTTTTTTTGCAGAGTTTAGAGTTACTTCGTTTTGTGTTGCACAAGGAAGTGCTATATCTGTTTTGATTGTCCAAATAGGAGAATCTTCAGAAGTTTTTTCCATATATTGAGCATCTTTGTGAACATCAACATATTCTTTAATTCTTCCTCTTTTCACTTCTTTAATTTCTTTTATTAAATCTAAATCAATGCCATTTTTGTCGTAAACACAACCATTTGAGTCACTCATTGCAACAACCTTACCACCCATTTCTTTAACTTTTTGACAAGCATAAATTGCAACATTTCCCGCACCTGAAATAGTTACTGTTTTACCTTCAAAAGATTGATTACCGTTAGCTTTTAACATTTCTCTTGTGAAATATGATAAACCAAAACCAGTAGCTTCTTTTCTTGCTAAAGAACCACCGTAAGAAAGTCCTTTACCTGTCAAAACTCCACCTTCATAGGCATTTCTGATACGTTTGTATTGACCAAACATATAACCAATTTCTCTTGCGCCTGTTCCAATATCACCTGCTGGAACATCCACATCTTGACCAATATGACGTTGAAGTTCTGTCATAAAACTTTGACAAAATGCCATTATTTCTCTGTCTGATTTTCCTTTTGGATCAAAATCAGAACCACCTTTGCCACCACCGATTGGCAAACCAGTTAATGCGTTTTTGAAAATTTGTTCAAATCCTAAAAATTTCATAATACTTTGGTTTACTGATGGGTGAAGTCTTATACCACCTTTGTATGGTCCGATTAAAGAACTATATTGAACTCTGAAAGCTCTATTTACTTGAGTTTTACCATTGTCATCAACCCAAGCAACACGGAATGTAATAATTCTTTCAGGCTCAACCATTCTTTCTAATATTGATAATTGTTCAAATTCTTTGTGTTTGTCCACAACGGCCTCAATTGAAGTTAAAACTTCTTCAACGGCTTGAATATATTCAGGTTCATTTGGATTTTTCTTTTTTGTATTTTCTAATACATTTTGTACATAACTATTCATAATTTCTCCCCTTTTTATTTATCTGAGAACATATTCGAAATAATTTCTCTATATTTATCAAATACATTGTTTCTTTTAACTTTTGCGGTTTGACTTAACATACCATTATCAATACTAAATTTGTCTTTTAAAACTTCAAATTGTTTAATTTTTTCAAATGGTTTTAAGTTTGGTTTGTTTTTAATATATGAATTTAATTCTTTTTTAATCAATTGTCTTAAATCTGGATTTTTAATAGAAAGAGTTTTACCAGAACGCAAATCTTTCGCTAACATACCACATTTTTCTAATGCTTCTTGAGATGGAACAACAAGTGCGCCTATTGAGTTTTCGTCTTGTCCAACTAACACAATTTGATCAATATACGGACTACCCATACAAGCTTCTTCGATAGGTACAGGTTCAACGTTTTCACCGTTAGCCAAAACTATTGTTTCTTTTTCTCTACCAACTAAAACAAGATTATTATCACCTGTTAGCCAGCCTAAATCACCTGTATTAAACCAACCATCTTCTGAAATAACTTTCTTTGTTGCTTCTTCATCGTTCAAATAACCTTTCATTACTTGAGCGCCTCTAACCATTACAAGACCTCTTTGGAAAATTCCAAGCTCTTGTTTTGTTTCAGAATCAACAATTTTTATTTCAGTACCTTTTATAGGTTTTCCTGCAGAAGCCAAATAGTTTTTGTCATATACACATCTCAAAGTTAATACCGGAGCGGTTTCTGTAAGCCCATAACCTATTCTTAAATTTACCCCTATGGCATCGTAGAATAATTCATCTTTTAATGATAATGCACCACCACCAGAAACAGATGCTTTAAATGTTAAACCTATCATTGATTTAATTTTTTTATACAAAGTTCGTGTAAACAAAATATGCAATGGTTTTATAAATGAACGAACTACTTTATGATACATTCTTACAAATCTATGGTATTTCTTTTTATTTGTAATTCTTCTTTCGCTATACATTTTGTGAATTTTATATGAAATACTTGTTTTTACTGCGAAATCAAACAAATAATATGTAAGTTTTGATGTTTGTTTCAATTTTTGATAGATACCTAATCTGATAGCTTCCCAAATTCTTGGAACTGACATCAAATAGTCAATATTTTCTTTTTTCAAATCGTTTTTCAAATTTTGCAAATTTGTGAAACTCAAATGGCAACCAACAGAGAAAAATAATTGTTGTGCAATAAATTCATAAGAATGCCAAACTGGAAGAACTTCAAGAGTTTTATCACCTTTTTGAACAGCAATACCTGTGATAATTGTTGGCATTTGCATTAAGAAATTTTTATGCGATAAAACTACACCTTTTGGAAAACCTGTTGTACCTGATGTATATAAAATAATAGCATCATCGTCTAAAGTTCCATCTATATGAGTAAACTCTTTATCTTTTCCCAATTCTATAAAGTCTTCTAATTTATATAAAGGACAATTTAAACTTTCAACTGGTTCACCTTTTTCAGTCATTACAACGACAAATTTAAGCAAATCATAATTCAAATTATCTTTCAATTTTTGTAATGTTTTGTAGTCATAAATGAAAAGACCTTTTGATTCACTATGTTGCAAAATAAAACTTTGTTCTTCTGAAGGTGCATTTGAACCTCTCAAAACAGCAGCCGCACCAGTTCTTAAAATACCATGACAAACTTGAAAATGAAAACCATTATTTTCTGAAAAAATAGAAATTTTATCGCCTTTTTGAATACCTAAATTTTGCAATGATGCTGCAATATTTCTAATTCTAGTATTTAATTCTTCATAAGTTAAATCTAAATGATGATATTTATCTGTTAGGGCTTTTAAATTAGAATAATCTTTTATTTTATTTTCTACATAATCATAAAGAGTTGTTTTATCTTTTAAAAATTCTTGAACTTCTTTATATCCTTGTTCAAAAATTTCCTCTTTAGTTAATTCAACTTTTTTAGCCATTTTATAACTCCAAAAACTCATAAAGTTCCATAATATTTTAACTTGCTTGAATATTTATGTCAAATAATATAATAACTTAAAACTATCTTTGACAACTAAATTTTTTTAAGGCAAAATAAAGTTAATTACAAAAATTTTCGAGAAAATTATGCCACAAATAAGATATAAAAATATTGATTGGAATATTCCATATCTATTTATTAGTCCCGATATAATAGATATATATAATCAAGTTTTTCAAAATTACGAAATTCCAAACCCAATAAAAAGAATATATGGTCAGATACCTACTCCTTGGAGTCTTGGCTTTTTAGAAATGGATTTCAAAAAAGAGCAAATGGAACAATATTTTGAATATATTAAAAACAATAATATTTGTCCTATCATAAATTTTTCTTGCTATGATATCCCGAATTCAAGTTTGAAAAATGAAACTTGTAATCTCCTTTTAGATATTATTGAAAATTTAAACGGAGAAGTAATGATATCTTCTGATAAACTTTTAAAATACATCAGAAAAACACATCCTAACATAAAATGTATTGCATCAGAAATAAAATCTGTTTTTGAATTAAAAAAAGGCAAAGAAATAAAATATTATAACGAATTATCAAAAAAATTCGATAGAGTAATGCTTTCACCAAGTTATGTAAAAACAACTTTTGCAAACGATGCTGAAAAATATAATGATATTTCTAAATTTGATGTAATTATCAACAATAATTGTATTGTTGATTGTCCAAACGAAAAAAATCATCAAAAAGCTCTTATTGAATTTACTAAATCAAATTATAAAAAAATTAAAGAAATAGATTGTCCAAAAGATACCTTGTCTCTTAGTAAAGTTATTAAAAATTCAACTTTACTAGAAACAGAAGAAGTAGATAATCTAGTAAATAATATTGGAATTAAACACTTAACTTTTAAAGAAGAATATTGTAATATGCCTTTAAGATTTTTCTCTTGCTTAATTCAATATATTTTTATCTCTAACGGAAAGACTCAACTTATATGTAGAGATGTCGGTAATACTCTCATTGGCAAAGGAATATTATAAAAATGTCTGTTATAAAATACGAAAATATACAATGGTCAGTACCAACATTATTTTATGATGATGCTTTTGCTCTTGCATACGCAGATATATTAGAAAACTTAAACATTCCAAACCCAATAAAGTACGTATATGGAATGGTTAGTTCTAGATGGAGCGGAGGAAGAAACGCTACCATAAAATTGCAAGATAAAGAAAATATTATTAAAGTTATTAAAGAATTAACTAAAAGAAAGATGACTCCTGCTTTTACTTTTAGTAATAAAATTATCAATGAAGAAGTTTTACAAGATGAATATTGCAATTGGTTATTAGATGTTGGAGTAGAAAATAATTGTCAATTCATTATTGTTTCAGATAAATTGTTTTATCATATTAAAAAACGTTATCCAGAAGCTAAATGTGTTTCATCAGTTATTCAGCCTATGGCAATGCCAGCATTAGCAAAAGATGTACAAAAAGAAATTGATTTTTATAACGAAAGACTTGATAGATATGACAGAGTTGTTGTAAGACCTGATTTTTCTATAGATTTATTAGAATATAAAGATAAAATAAGCGATTTATCAAGAATAGAAGTTTTGGTTAATCAAACTTGCAGAAAAAACTGCCCTGGATATTGTTATAGCGTGATATCAAAATGTGAAAGTGGTAATAACAACATAGAAGCAAAAATTAGATGTGCAGTTGATATGTACACTAATAAACACGGCATAGCAGATTTTTGCAGAACTCAATCAATTATGCACTCCGAAGAACTTATTAGAAATTTAATGGACATAGGAGTTATAGATTTTAAAGTTCAAGGCAGACATTATAACAAAACTTATTGCAGACAAGTTATCAATGATCACTTATTAAAAGATATGGGAACAAGTTTTCTTGTTAAAAATAAAATTACAGATTACGCAAATAAACTTGAAATGACTGATTTTCTATATTCAAAAGAATTTATAGATAAAAATCTTGTCCTTTTGTATAGAAAAACTAATATATAAAATTTCAAAAACACACTAAAAAGCCGGGATTATAACAAATTTTAATGAAACTCCGATGTAGAATAATAAAAAAGGAGAACATTAAAATGAAAAAAACAGAAGAAAAGAAAACAGGATTTACAAAAGAATTTATTCGTCAATGTCTTGAAGAATACGATTTAAAAGA
>JAZLGV010000140.1:0-3444 GCA_045616505.1 Candidatus Gastranaerophilaceae bacterium
ATGAATGGTATCGGAAACTCCAGACTTAATTGAAACAAAGGCCATTTTGTCAGTCCATTGAATACAAATATCTGGTTTAATATAGTCTTCAGTTTTAAAGCATTGAAGACGATCCTCATCTTTGACATGAGGAAAGATGTATCGCACGAAATACTGTAAATTGCGACTTAAATCTTTAAATTTGTGATCGTGTATTTCGTACACAAAGTTAAGCTCAACTTGAGCACCTAAATTTTGAGGCATAGAGAATACCTCCTTTCATATACAATATGCAGTGCAATTCGGCAAAACCGCTGAAAGTTTTTTTAAGTCACGAAGTGACTTGTTTTTTGCATGAAAATTAGAATTTAGGGTTAAAAGTAACAAAAGTCGCAGGAATCCAATCACCCCGAACATGAAAAAAACGTCCGCTAAGACGTTATTTTTTTCAATGTCTTTACGCAACGAAGTTAATAGTTTTTAAATCGAACGCAACAAAGTTAATAGGTCGAACGCAACGAAGTTAACATATAAATTCAGCCTTTTAACTGAGAAAAACTCTACAATATTTGTTTAGCTAGTCAATCCCTATAATTTTTAAATATCTATTTAATAGCCATAAATCCATGTAATTTTTATTATTACTAAAATCGACTAGATTAAAAATTATTTAATTTTTCCGTTTCGCACAGATTTAAAGAATTTATTACTATTTTTTAACCATGTTAATCCTGCGATAAACAAGAATATTGCATTAACACCTAAAACAATAATAAACATTAAAATAATTTTAGAAGGAAAGGAATCAACTAAAAGATATTTTTTCCCTAACACATCTATAGAAAGGGTACAAATCTTAAAAAGAGGAATAAACAAAATAAAAATGAAAATATCAGCAAAAATAGAAGGAATTACCAATTTGTTATAAGTGGTCTTTACAGCACTATTAACTCCATCTACAAGATAGGAACGAAGCAACTCTTTTTTTGAAACCATAAATAAAAGATTAAAAATAAGAATGGCACTTATTCCAACAAAACAGAACATAACACACAAGTTAAATGTCAAAGCAAAATTTTCAAGATTAAATAATTCAAAGTACCCTTGATTTGCCATATTCTTAAAATCAATCATTGAATAAAATCCATCAATATCTTTAAATTTAATCCCCTTACAATATAAGACAACTAATGACCCTATCAAAATAATTAGGGCTTGAATTGCATATGTAATGGCATGTCTTTGATTATATTCTACAATTCCTTTGAAAGCCGAATCTGCAATTTTAAGTTTTTTATACTGCCCTCTCCACTCTTTTTCATCAAATTCAATCTTCTTGTTTTCTTCAGTTAGTATTTGTTTATCATTACTAAAATTAAGTTTTGCTCCACACTTTGGACAATACTGATTGTCTCTGGTCACATCTAAACCACAATTAGAACATTTATACTTAATATCTAAAAGAAAATCAAATGTCTTTTCAACTTGATCACTTATTTTTCCATGCCATGCCGCAAATGCAATACCCAGAATGCATACATTGCTTAATAATTCTTCAGAAATTGATGTTTCTTTCTTTATTTTTTGAAAAATTTCGTTATCACAACAATTATTGATTGATGTCAGTGCCTCTTCCTTTGTAATATTTTCGCCAAGTATTTTATAAAGTAGTTCATATTCTGTTTCAGTCAATTTTCCAATTTTTTCAGTAAAAGAAACAAAACATCTGCAAGCAAAAATAATCGCGTCATTTTTATCATTGGTTTTTTGTTGAATATGTTGATTTATATTAATAAAAGCTCCTTGAGCATAACGAACTATTTGTTCTTTTCCTTCTAACAAAATTTTTTTGTAAAATTCAAGCATTTTCAAATTCATAACCAATTTCCTTTGTATGTTAAAAATATGATGTGTACACCATTAATAAAATATGTAATAAATTATCTTGTACTACCGGCGCAAGACCCAATGCAACCACCGCTGCAATTTCCCCAACATCCTCCGCGACAACTTGAAACGCATTCGCTAGAACACCCAAAACAACCGTTTGTGAATTCTGCTTCAACAGCGGAAAGTTTTTGAGGAATGATAGCATTCCTGATTTTTTCCAATAAATTTTCACTAATTTTGAACATAAATTTACCTCCTAATAAAAATTTATTCTTCTTCCATAATATGAACAATTGCTCTTAATAATCCTTGTTCATCATCAGTCTTTAAAATACCTTTTTCCCACTCAAGTGATTTCAATTTGGCATTAGCCTTATAAATTATTTTATATAATTTACATCTAGCATCATCTATTTTAAAAATATCGCCAGTACTTAAATAATTGCTGCCAAGACAAATTGGACAAATTTTCTGATAAAAACAATCAATACACTTTTCACAGAATTTTTCTTTCTCAATATAATCTTCAATTTCAAAATCATCACTTTTTATAGCTTTTTCACCGGCGGATAAGGTAGAGAATAACTGGCACGGATAACAATTGCCATTTTTGTCAAAACATTTCATATGTGTCTTACACCCACAATATTTTCTTCTTACACTATTATCTTTGTATGGGTGGGCTAAAATTGCTAGGTTGAAATCTAACATATTACAGCGCGGAACCGTTGGGTTGTCTAAATAATAATCAATGAGTTTATTTAATTGATCCTCCAAAATGATGGAATTTTTATTAGAGAACCAATCAACCATATAAGCAAGATTACAAGAAATAAGAAAACCTTTTTCTGTCAAAAATTTAATTGAATCCATTAAGTGCGGCAACGATAATTCAGATATAGTCATTTTTACCGTTTGATCTGGATAATTTTTTAAAAAGAAATCTAAATCAATTTTATCAAAACTATTACTTCTATTTAAATCGTGCGCGACTTTATTTCCATCTAAACTTAATCCAACACCAAAAACTGATTTGTGTTCGATTAACCACTTCTGTATATCCCCGTGAACCTGCGTGCCATTAGTTGTAACAAAAAAATAATAATTTCCGTTAAAATTTTTTAAAACATATTCAGTAATATTTTTTATTAAAGGAAAATTTAAAAAGGGCTCGCCACCAAAAAACTCAATACTATATTGGTATTTATCTAAATCTACTAATTCTCTATCTAATATTGATTTTGCTTCTTCAAAAGTCATTTGCTTTGTTGTTTTGTTATGTTCATAACAATAAACACAAGACAAATCACATCTTTCAGTAACTATTAACGTAATGCTTTTTTTGTTTGAAATTTGTTCCATATTGTACGATTTTCGGTCTAAAAAAATTTTCTTGAAATCTTTAATAATTTAATAGAAAATATAGTAAATCCAAAATGTGTACCTTTTGAGACTAATTGACTTGATTAGTCTTTTCTTTTAGGCCATAGATACCATAACCGGAGGAAAATTATGGAATATGGTTATGCAAGAGTATCTACAGTTACACAAAACTTAGACAGACAATTAGATGAA